>JAGBYV010000335.1 GCA_017628595.1 Alistipes sp. | reverse complement strand
TACGCCGACCTTTGCCGAGGTGGTGCGTCCGCTGTTTGAGTGCGAGCGCATCTGCAAGGTGGCGCAGAACATAAAATTCGACCTGATGGTTCTCTCGCGTCTGGGCATTGAGGTGCGTGGCCGCAAGATCGATACCATGATTGTGCACTATCTGCTCGATGCCGAGTCGCGTCACAACATGAACTTTATGGCCGAGCGTTATCTCAACTACTCGCCCATCGCTATCGAAACACTTATCGGCAAGGGTACACGTCAGCTGACGATGGATCAGGTGAGTGTGGAGCTTGTCAAGGAGTATGCTGCCGAGGATGCTGACATCACCTTGCAGCTTAAGCAGGTGCTATGGCCTATGCTCTGCGAGCAGGGCCTTGAGGAGTTGTATTCCAGGGTTGAGGAGCCTATGATCGATGTGCTGGCCGATATGGAGCTTGCGGGCGTGAAGATTGATTCGCAGCAGCTTGCCGACTATGCCGTCGAACTCAATGCTCTGCTGCAGGATCTGGAGGCGGAGATACGCCAGATTGCCGATGAGCCTATGCTCAACATCAATTCGGCACGTCAGCTGGGTGAGGTGCTCTTTGCCAAGATGCGTATTACGGATAAGCCCAAGATGACCAAGACACGCCAGTTCTCCACCGATGAGGAGTATCTGCAGGGCTTTGCGGGCAAGCACCGCATCGTGGATCTGATACTGCAGTACCGCGGCGTGAAGAAGCTTATTTCGACCTACGTTGAGGCTCTGCCTCAGCTTGTGAATCCTGTGACGGGACGCATCCATACATCGTTCAATCAGGCCGTCACGGCTACGGGCCGATTGTCATCGACCAACCCCAATTTGCAGAATATCCCCGTTCGTGACGATATGGGCCGCCGCATACGCCGTGCCTTTGTTCCATCGGACGATGAGCATATATTCCTGGCTGCCGACTATAGTCAGGTGGAGTTGCGCGTAATGGCGCATCTGAGCGATGATCCCTCGCTTATCGAGGCCTTTAAGAATGGTGAGGATATCCACTCAGCTACGGCTGCCAAGCTCTTCCATAAGAGCATCGCCGAGGTCACTTCAGACGAGCGCCGTAAGGCTAAGACCGCCAACTTCGGTATCATATATGGTATCTCGGCCTTCGGTCTGGCTCAGCGACTCGACATCCCGCGTACCGAGGCCAAGGAGATTATTGAGGGCTACTTTGCCACCTATCCGCAGGTCAAAGCCTATATGGATCGTGCCGTGGCCGATGCCCGCGAAAAGGGATTTGTGGAGACCGCCTTCGGGCGTCGTCGAGTGCTGCGCGATATTGACTCGCGCAACGCTGTGGCACGAGGTGTGGCCGAGCGCAATGCCATCAACGCACCCATTCAGGGCACTGCTGCCGATATTATGAAACTTGCGATGATTGAGATCCGCCGCCGCTTCATTGAGGAGGGTATCCGCTCGCAGATGATCCTGCAGGTGCACGACGAGGTTATCGTCGATATGCTGCGTGACGAGAGCGAGCGTGTCATCCGCATTGTGCGCGAGGCTATGGAGGGTGTGGTGCAGCTGCGAGTGCCACTGATATCGGATACGGGCACAGGACAGAACTGGCTGGAGGCGCATTAAAAAAGAACGCGTCTAACAAGGTGATTTCTGAGTTATACTCGCCCTCAAAATGCTCATTTACGCCTCAGTAAACTCCGCTTTTTCG
>JAGBYV010000334.1 GCA_017628595.1 Alistipes sp. | reverse complement strand
TTCTTGGCACCGAGTGCATATGCTCGCTTCTCTACGGCAACCAACTCCTCCTAAGAGAAGCCGCCCGTATTGGCCAATGCGGTGTAAACCTCATAACCGAGCTCCTTGGTCAGATACATTACACAAAACGAGGTGTCCAAACCTCCACTATATGCTAATACTACCTTCTTCATCACTATATCTTGTTATTATTTTCACTTGGTTATTTGCCGAACAAACGACTCCAGAACGACTTCTTCTTTGCAGCCTCGGCCTTGGCTGCCTCCTCCTGAGCCTTGCGCTTTGCCACCTTCTCGGGGTCGTAGATCATACCCGTGCAAAGGCACTTGGTCATATTGGTGCGCTGTAGCACATCGTAATTAACGCATGACTGGCAACCTGCCCAGAACGCCTCATCGTCGGTAAGCTTAGCAAAGGTTACAGGCTCATAACCGAGCTCAGTATTGATGCGCATCACAGCCTCGCCAGTTGTAAGACCAAACAACTTTGCATTGGGGAAACGCTTGCGCGAGAGCTCAAAGGCAGCCTGCTTGATACGCTTTGCTACGCCCATGCCGCGATACTGCGGGCGTACGATGAGTCCTGAATTGGCAACAAACTCGTCGTGTCCCCATGACTCAATGTAGCAGAAACCTACAAACTCGTTACGGTTAACGGCAATAATTGCCTTACCTGAATTTATCTTATCGGCGATATATTCGTCAGTACGACGGGCAATACCCGTTCCACGCTGTTTTGCAGCCTCGTCGATCGCATCGTTGATCTGTGTTACAAAGCACAGATGGTTCTCGTTTGCGACCATTACATCGATCTTCATTTCTGTAAAAATATTTAGTTTTTCTTAGTTTTCGTTTTAACGGCTACAAAGATTGCATATTATTGAGCAATATGCAAACTTTACGGCCCTTATATTTATATATAAAGGAAAATATTCGCATAATAGCATATATTTAGGATATTTATGCGAGAGACACGTCGCACACACTAAAATGAAATTTTATTAATCTACACAAAGAAAAATGATGATTTTTGCCATCGCAGAAGAAAATTTGTAAAAATTCTTGTTTTTTTGCAAAATATGCGCTATTTTCGCATAAATATGTTTATTCTATCACAGAAACCAAACTTATTATGAATCAAAAAACACAACGTCTTGCCACAATTCGCAAAATCATCCGTAGCGAACTTATCGGATCACAAGAGGAGCTGATCGCACGTCTTGCGGAGTGTGGCATAAATATTACACAGAGTACTTTGTCACGCGACCTGAAATTCATGAATGTCGCGAAAGTGCCACACAAGAACAAGGGTTACATATACGTACTTCCAAACACCGTACAGCACGAGGTGAATGTATCATCGAACATTTCGGACAACATCACAGGGCTGACATTTTCAGGAAACCTCGGCGTGATGAAGACAAAATCGGGCTACGCAAGTGCAATTTCGGTACCAATCGACAACCTGAACTGCCCGGGGATCCTCAGCACCATTGCCGGCGACAACACCGTACTAATCATTATGCGCGAGGATGCAAATCGCAACCAGGTGATAGAGGCACTACTAAGAATCTTCCCGATGCTGAGCAATGTACTATAAAACAAAAAACTGACAGCCACACGGTTGTCAGTTTTTTTTTACTTTATGCTTCGCATATTACTCAATGATGTAAATATACTCGTTCTCGCGCTGCATATGAAATCGCTCACGGGCATACTGCTCAAGAAACTCATCGTAGTTTAGACGTTCAAGCATAGTACTATCCTCTGTAATACGACTCTGAAACATATCACGCTGATCCTCCAGCATACCGATACGATGATGCAACGAAATCATATTCATCAGATTGCGCACAGTAAGTGCCGCCGTATATATAAATACCGCAGCCGTAATGGAGAACCAGATATATTTACTTGTCTTGCCAGCCATACATTAGGGAATACGCATAAACTTATGCGTCTGTATTGAGATTGACCAACGGGGATTTGCCTTGGCGTACTCCACAATCTTGGGCATAATCTCATCAAAAACGCTCCACTCAGGTTGCAGATACAATCGGCAATAACGACCTACACGGCGTGCATTCTCCTCTGCCCAAAGGAAATCATCCTCAGTCTGGATTATAACCTTTAACTCATGTGCACGACCAAAAGCCTCAGCCAAAGGAGGCTGCTGACGCTTGGGCGACAAGCATACCCAGTCGAACTCCCCGCTGAAGGGATGAGTACCTGAGGTCTCAAGGAAAATCTCCAACCCCATATCGCGCAGACGCGACGTCAGGATCTCAAGAGGATATAACAACGGCTCTCCGCCCGTAATTACGATAGCCTGCGCAGCGCATGCTTTGGCACGCTTCACCACCTCATCAACGTCAACGGGAGGAAAAACCTTAGGATTCCAAGTGTATTTGGCATCACACCATCGGCAACCTACATCGCATCCGCCAAGTCGGATGAAATAGGCAGGCTTGCCGGCATGAAATCCCTCACCCTGAATGGTGTAGAAGTCCTCAACCAATGGCAGACGGTTACCGCCATCCAACATATCACTATTCGTCAATGACATAAATATCCTTTAAATTACGACCCAACTGATTGTAATCCAAACCATAACCAACAATAAACTCATTACCGATCGACAACGCCACATAATCCACTTCATACTCGTAGAGGAACTTTTCTGGCTTGAAGAAGAGCGTACAGATAGAGATACTTGCCGGATTCTTCTCTCGCAGATGATCGAGCAGGTAGTTCATGCTATGACCCGTCTCGATAATATCCTCAACGATAATAATATCGCGACCCTCAATATCGAAGTTTACACCCAACTGCTGCTTAACCTTGCCCGTTGACTCAGTACCTTCATACGAAGAGATCTTCACGAATGCCAACTGGCTATTGAATGTAGTCTTACGCACCAAATCACTCAAAAAGAGGAACGAGCCACTCAATACACCCAAAAATACAGGCGTACGTCCAGCATAACGCTCATTAAGCTTCTCGGCGACACACTCTACAGCCTTATCGATCTCCTCGGCTGGAATCATCACGCGAAAGCGCTTGTCATGCAATAGAATTTTATCGGCCATATATTAAGTTGTGTTAGTATATTTAGCGAGCGGATCGAAACCGACCCGCTCGCTACGATCATTATTACTTACTTAGCAAGGCCTTAACCTCTTCGTAAACGGTCTGTCCATTGTAACCGAACTTCTCATCCAGCACCTTGAACGGAGCCGAATAACCGAAGTGGTCGCAACCATGGATCTTGCCCTCCTCGCCCACGAGGCCACGCAGATTAATCGACAAGCCTGATGTCATACCATAACGCACGATATTCTTAGGCAATACGCTATCCTGATATGACTTAGGCTGATCGCGGAACAAGCCCTCGCTCGGAACGCTTACCACACGCACTGCAATACCATCCTTCTGCAGAAGCTCCGCACCCTCAACGAGAGTAGATACCTCAGAACCTGAAGCCAGCATAACTACCTGAGCCTTCGCTGAATCCATCACGATATAAGCTCCCTTTACAGCCTGCTGAGCCTCCTGCTTACGGCTTGTGCCCATAGGAGGAATAGACTTGATATTCTGACGCGAGAAGATCAACGCAACGGGGCGCTGCTCGGCCATAGCACACTGCCATGCAACAACGGTCTCCTCGGCATCGGCAGGACGCATCACAACCATAGA
>JAGBYV010000333.1 GCA_017628595.1 Alistipes sp. | reverse complement strand
TACTTTACTGCGCTCGGAACTCAATCCTCTGCTGCAACAATTCCCGTAACGCTCGAGCAGTCACGTAAGATGGGTGTGAGCGACGAGGTCTCAGGCTTTGTTGTTCCGCTGTGTGCGACGATACACATGTCGGGTAGTATGCTGAAGATCGTGGCGTGTGCCATGGCTCTGATGCTTATGCAGGGTATTGCATTCGACTTTGGTATGTTCTTCGGCTTTATCTGTATGTTGGCCATTACGATGGTGGCTGCTGCAGGTGTCCCAGGAGGTGCTATTATGGCGGCATTGGGAGTGCTGGCTACGATGCTGGGCTTTACGGCTGAGGATCAGGCGCTGATGATTTCGCTGTATATTGCTATGGATAGTTTCGGTACGGCTTGTAATGTTACGGGCGATGGAGCCTTGGCCGCAATTATGGATCGTATAAACAATAAGTAAAATGAAGATTGTTTTCGCAACAAATAATGCTCACAAACTCGATGAGGTGCGTCAGGTTGTGGGTGAGGAGTTTGAGATTGTGTCGCTGCGTGAGTGTGGCATTGTGGAGGATATTCCCGAAAATGAGCCTACGCTCGAGGGTAACGCACTTGCAAAGGCTCGATATATCTATGAGCGTACGGGTATGAACTGCTTTGCCGATGATACGGGGCTTGAGGTGGATGCCTTGGGCGGTGAGCCGGGCGTTCGCTCGGCACGTTATGCTACCGATGGTCACGACGATGAGGCTAATAAGCGCCTTTTGCTGGAGCGTCTGCAGGGCGAGGAGATGCGCTCGGCGCAGTTTCGTACGGCTGTTGCGCTGATCATGGATGGTAAGGAGTATCTCTTCGAGGGTATTGTGCGTGGTGAGATTGCGCTGGAGCAACACGGCGAGGGAGGCTTTGGCTACGATCCGTTGTTCTTCCCCGAGGGTGGCGAGTTGACCTTTGCCCAGATGAGCAGCGAGGAGAAAAATGCCATCTCGCATCGTGGTCGCGCAGTGAGAAAGTTGGCTGAGTTCTTACAGAAGATAGAATAGTCGCAATGCTTTCTGCTATAATTGCCTGTTTTGTGATTTTGCAGGAGAATGCACAGATATAAAAAGCGCTGATTATCAACAATATAATCAGCGCTTTCTGTACTCGAAGCCGGGGTCGAACCGGCACGGCCATTACTGGCCACAGGATTTTAAGTCCGGCGTGTCTACCTATTCCACCATTCGAGCAACCGCTTTCCTTTCGGTAAGACGAGGCAAAAGTAGTAAAATTATTTCAATGTGCAAATCTTTGATTTATATATTGCACAATCTTTTCGCTCTCTTTGGGGTTAAACCAAGCTATCTCTTCGTCGCGTCTAAACCATGTTAGCTGGCGCTTGGCGTAGCGTCGTGAGTTGCGCTTGATAAGCTCAATAGCCTCCTCGCGAGTGGTTATGCCATCGAAGTAGTCAAACATCTCGCGATAGCCCACCGTCTGCAATGAGTTCAGATGCCTAAGGTGGCTCACCGAGCGGGCCTCCTGCTCCAAGCCCTGCTCCACCATTATATCCACTCGTCGGTCGATTCGCTCATAAAGCTCCTCGCGGGGCATATC
>JAGBYV010000332.1 GCA_017628595.1 Alistipes sp. | reverse complement strand
TGGGGCATACTACTCTTTATTCTTGTCTGCAACGCCACCTCACTGATGGCGCGTGTAGCCTCTATCGACCCCGCCACCCGTACGCAGGTTTTATGCTACATCGGCGAGCAGAGCGAGGATGAGGGGCTGGACAATCGCCCCGAATCATTTGGTCTGCAACAAAACGAGGTGAGCAACGCAGGTCTGAGTACCAACTCACATAGCGGAAAACAGACCACCAAGAGCCATATATCCTCTCACAGCCGTTATCACTCAACGAGCAACTGCAATTGGCTCAACCAAATCAACTACACAACTCACCACCGCCAGTGCGAGATACACAACTTCTCGTCGGCGAAGGATCTCTACATCTATGCCTTCAGGCATATCATAATTTAGCCAACATTCATCATACCATAGTGTTACGCCTTCTCTCAAGGAGGTGTTGTGCTATGTGTGCTTATGGCACAACCGAATCAACTATTCGGCTTGCCGTCTGATGCACCGCTATGATGCATTTGTTTCTGTTTCCCCCTTTATTTCCCAGGCGGCAAGCCTCTTTTTAATACTTATTCAAAATGATGACTACAGCAATGATTGTGCTCTTTGCAGTGGGCTATGCCTGCATTGCATTGGAGCATAAAATCAAAATCAACAAAGCAGCCACGGCACTCTTTATGTTTGGTGCCATCTGGACACTATATGCTCTCCTGTCAAATAGTACAACAGTGGGCTCAGAGCTATTGGAACATCTGGGCTCTACGAGCGAGACTCTATTCTTCCTGATTGGAGCAATGACTATTGTCGATCTGATTGATACTCACGGTGGTTTTGGCATCATCACCGAGCGCATCACCTCACGCAACAAAACCCTTTTAGTGTGGCTATTGGCCTTCATCACATTCTTCATGTCGGCCGTACTGGACAATATGACCACAACCATCATCATGATTATGATGCTGCGTCGCATCATCCCCGACGCTCGCGACCGCTGGATATTTGCCGGAGTGATAATCATTGCAGCTAACAGCGGTGGTGCATGGTCACCCATTGGTGACGTTACCACGATAATGCTATGGATGCGAGGAAATGTATCGGCACCAAGTCTTGTGGTGTACCTTATACTGCCTTGCATCGTATCGTTACTCATACCCGCCTTTATGGCTACACGAATGCTCCGACGAGGTGAGAAGATGCTCCCCGAAGTAGATCGTACCGCACCCCTACCCGAGGGTATTGGCAAGCGATTCAGCCGTTCGGTGCTATGCGCAGGTGTGGCAGGCTTGCTCTTTATACCCATCTTCAAGAGCCTTACGGGGCTACCACCCTATGTTGGCATGTTGCTGGTCCTTGGAGCGTTATGGATACTCACCGAGTGGGCTTACGACAAGAAAAAGCGCGGTATGGAGGAGGAGAACAAGCACCGTGTATCGAAGGTGCTGAAGAATATCGACATGTCCACCATCCTCTTCTTTCTCGGAATCCTGATGTCGGTAGCGGGTTTACAATCGGCAGGCATACTTAACTCGGTAGCCGAATGGTTAGACAGAAACATTCACGAGGTATTTACCATTACGTCGGTTGTAGGTGTGCTGTCGTCAATAATTGATAACGTTCCCCTTGTGGCCGCTTGCATAGGCATGTATCCGGTAGCCGACGCGGCCATGGTTGCTGCCGCAGCCGACCCCGCCTATGCGGAGATGTTTATGCCCGACGGATTATTCTGGTTGCTATTGACCTATTGCGCTGGCGTGGGTGGTAGCATACTTATCATCGGTTCGGCCGCAGGTGTGGTGGCCATGGGTTTGGAGGATATCGACTTCACATGGTATCTGAAAAATATCTCACTTATGGCCCTGCTCGGTTATGCGTCAGGTATAGTGGTGATACTCTTGGAGTCGTTTGTGCTGTTTTAGCAATTTTCCTATGTGTACGTAGCAAAATTTACAAAAAAATATGGCTGTCGGTATTGCACCGATGGCCATTTTTTATATCTTTGCATGCTCAAAAATTTCAGCCTTCACGAAGGCCATGGGAATAATAGGTGAAATGGGTGCGATCGGCTCATAAGGTCGAATAGGTTTTATTATCGTGCTTACGACACCTATTACTCTCATATGGCCATTGGCCGACCACTCTTCCCTAAGGGGGGGGTGGTTTTTTTATCGAAATATACTCCTTTTCGGTTTTTTATTCTTATATTTGTCGGTTGTATGCGCATTATGCGCGCGTGGGCACAAATGCCCCATTGGATTATGGAGATTAACAAATAAAAACTATACGATTATGGTAGCAGACAAGTACTTTCCGCAAGAGATTGAATCGAAGTGGTACGAGTATTGGGTAGAGAACAAACTCTTCCACTCGGAGCCCGATGCTCGTGAGCCTTACACAATAGTTATCCCACCGCCCAACGTAACGGGTATGTTGCACATGGGTCACATGCTCAACAACACCCTTCAGGACGTACTTATGCGTCGTGCGCGTCAGCAGGGCAAGAATGCCTGCTGGGTGCCGGGAACCGACCACGCCTCTATCGCTACTGAAGCCAAGGTGGTGGCAAAGCTCGCAGCCGAGGGCATCAACAAGGCCGACCTTACTCGCGAGGAGTTCCTCAAGCACGCTTGGGAGTGGAAGGAGAAGCATGGTGGCATCATCCTTCAGCAGTTGCGCAAGCTGGGTGCTTCGTGCGACTGGGATCGTACCTGCTTTACGATGGATGAGCCCCGCACCGAGAGCGTTATCAAGGTATTCTGCGACCTCTACGAGAAGGGTAAGATCTATCGTGGCGTGCGCATGGTAAACTGGGACCCCTCGGCAAAGACAGCCCTCTCGGATGAGGAGGTGATCTACAAGGAGTCACAGGGCAAGCTCTACTACCTGCGCTATCAGGTGGAGGGAACAGACCGCTACCTTATCGTAGCAACAACACGTCCCGAGACCATTCTGGGCGATACGGCCGTATGTCTTAACCCCAACGATGAGCGTTACAAGGATATCCCCGAGGGTGCGCGTGTAATCGTTCCGCTGGTGGGTCGCTCGGTGCCCATCATCCGCGATGAGTATGT
>JAGBYV010000331.1 GCA_017628595.1 Alistipes sp. | reverse complement strand
TACTAACGTTTTAATTATGCAACAATATCCTCTACGAGAATCTGGGTGAGGTACTGACGGTGACCGTTGCACTTCTGATAACCAGTTCTACGCTTCTTCTTGAACACCAGAACCTTGTCGTCCTTGAGGTGCTTCAAGATCTTACACTTAACTGAGGCGCCTTCTACTGCAGGTGCACCTACCTTAACCTGACCGTCGTTGTCTACAAGCAGGACTTTGTCGAAGCTCACTGACGACTCTACGTCGCCCTGAAGACGGTGAACATAGAGCTTACGACCCTTCTCAGCCTTGAACTGCTGACCTGCGATCTCTACTATAACGTACATTATTCTAAAAATAAATTACATTTTTACCGAAATTCGGCCTGCAAATATACAAAAAATATTCTCTTTCCAAGCACAAACCTACTTTTTTTTCAACTATTTAGCATTTGGCACATTTTTCGAACAACATCGGCGGCAAACCTTCGGCCAATGAATAGTCGCAAAATAGTCATATACTCTACCCAGAGCAGTCGGGCAACACTCATTGCCGCTATCCTTGACGGCATCATGGCTCGCATAGTATGCTGCTCCACTCCCGAGCAGACCATCGCCACATGCCAGCACGAAGTGCCCGAGATAGTGATCATTCTCGACATCGCGCCCTTTATTGATGGAACAGAGCTGCTCTCTGTCATACGCGCCATAGCCTGCACCCGACCTAAGATATACGTTATTGCATGGCACCAGTCGGAGCAGATCGTGTTAAGTCTGCTGGAGTGTGGTGTGGATCAATACATGACATTTCCCATATACATGAGCCGATTGAGGATGAAGATTGAAGCACAACTGAGCAACTCCCAAAGCCAATGAATATTATATTTTTCACATACGCACTTATTACAACCTCTATCACATTCGGCCTGATAGTGGCAACACTCTTCGCACAACGCACGGCCAGAGCAGAGCCTCCATGCAATGGTTATATCAAGCAGATAGCAATGATACTCAGCCAGCAAACAAGCGTAAATTGTCGCATCAGAGCACGCTCCGCCCGAAACCGCATAGCTTTAGCCGAGGCGATCCACACGGTTGTGAGCCATACCTATGGTAGCGACACCGAGCCACTACGCGATGTTGTAGAGTGCAACAATCTCGACCGCTTTCTGCTGCGCCGCATTCGCCTTACACGCGGGGCACAGCGAGCCCATCTACTCATGCTGATGAGCACACTGCCACTGCATCGCATTTCGATGCAGCAGATTTCTCGCTACTCTCACTCAACCGATGTTGATATTCGCATCAGTGCCCTTATTCTTAAGTTGGCGGCAAACCCCACACAGGCAATCCGCACCATTGAGGGGCTCGAATACGCACTATCGCCTTTTGACATTGCGCGCATCATGGCTCTGCTGCGGCGTGGCGTGTTACACATTGCCTACGAACCGCTACTGACCAGCAATAACCGGAACCTACGCATGCTGGGACTTGCCATCGTACGCACCTTCGGCATTGAGATTGCAGAGAAGCGGCTACACCATATAATTGCATCGGAAAAACGCCAAGCCATTGTCTGCGAGGCTATATACACTCTGGCATCGCTCGGCCGACCGCTTCACCATATGGGCATACGCCAGCGGATGGAGGATATGTCGCCGAACGAACGTCACCGTCTGTGCCGTCACCTATCTGTCGAGGGGTATTCACTCCATGCCGTAAAGAATCTTTTTACAGAGAACGAGAGCCTTTACGCCGAAACTTTGATTAATTCATACAAGCGTGCACTGGCACACAACACCACACGATGATTACTTATATAATATTGATACTATTTGCCACCCTTGCCATCTCAACGCTCGTTCGCGCATGGCATCGGGTGAAGGCCCTGAAAGATTACTCATTGTTAGCTCGCGACCGCGCGGGCTGCTCGCAAACCCTTGGATTTATCGGGTGCTCGGCCATTTGTTATGGGATAGATGAGGAGCGGCAGATAAGCGAACTTCTGCAGCAGGAGTATGAACGGTATGAAGTGATCATCATACTGAATGCCAGTCAGGAGGCTGATCTGCTTAAAAAGATTATCACGCGCTATCGCTTAATACAGGTAAACACTCCTACAAGGAGTGAACTCCCATGCGAGGTGCGCCACCTCTACCGCTCACGCCAGCGCAGCTTTCGTCGGCTAATAGTGGTCGATGCTCCCTACTCATCACAATACGAGGCGTGGAATGTCGGCATAGCGATCTCCTCGTATGAGTACATTCTGCCCCTAAGCGGCAACGCAGCTCTCTACCCCAAGGCTATCGAGAATATCGCCATCGCGTTATGCACAGCACCCCAGCCTATAGATGTTCTGCGCTCCACATCATCCCCCGCCATGCTCTTCAACCGCAACGCAATCGTTGCCCTTGGAGGATTAGCCTCCGATGTAGTCCGTCGCATCGACTCATCAAGCATAGTCCCGACTCGCGCGCCTATCCTATATCACATACGGCACACGCAGAAATTATTTTCCCCGAGCATGGCAATTATTACACTCCTCGTCACGTTATTAATAGTGAAGAGTGCAACAGAGAATCTGCCGTTCGCAGCATCTATAATATTAACAGTCATAATGTTGTGGGCCGCAGCCCGCTGGGTTGCACACTCAGCCAAATCGGGGAATTGTTCTAAGCGGGATATATTCTATCATTTTAGGGAAATTGTCAATATTTTTCCGCCGAGAAAATTCATGTTTTGGTAAATTATGTGTAACTTTACAATGTTATAAAACAATCCTTAATAATGACCTCACAAGATCAGAAACTCATAGTTGCTCAGATACGCGAGCACCTCTTACCCAAATGTTTTAACGCGGCGGTGAAGGCCGGTGCCGCCATAATGAATATATACAACAACTACGACGACTACGACATCTCGCTCAAGAGCGACCACACCCCCATCACCCTTGCCGATCGCATGGCCCACAACACCATCAAGGAGTATCTCGGCCCGACACGAGTACCCGTAATGAGCGAGGAGGGGCGCGAAATCCTCTTTGAGGAGCGCCGCAACTGGGAGTTGTTCCTGCTCGTCGATCCGCTTGATGGCACAGTTGAGTTTATCAAGCGCAACAACGAATTCACTGTAAACATCGCCCTGCTGGCCGAAGGCGAGTGTGTCGGATCGGTGCTTTATGTTCCATGCCTCAAGAAGATGTATATCGCAGCCAAGGGCAAGGGAGCATACCTTATACGCGACATCGAGCCCTGCGACAATCCGCAATACGAAGGCAAGCAGATTGAGGCTATGCTGGAGCGTCTGCCTCTGGAGTGCAATCGTCACGAGGGCTTCCGTATGGCTGTATCGCGCTCACATCAGACTCCCGAAACACTGGAGCGTATTGTCCAGATGCGCGAACTCCACCCCGATCTTGAGCTAATCGAGCAGGGCAGTTCGTATAAGTTCTGTCTGCTGGCCGAGGGAGCGGTTGACTATTATGTCCGCACCACCAACACATACGAGTGGGATACCGCTGCTGGCGAGCTGATCCTCAGCGAGGCGGGCGGAAAGACCATCTCCTACCCCGACGGTGAGCCTCTGGCGTACAACAAGAAGGATCTGCACAACCCATGGTTCGAGGCCACGGGAGCAAAATACGAATAATGATAGATGCCCGAGAGCGGGCATTTATCGTTTTTATAGAGTAAGTTTGCATCGTTTCGAGAAAAAATGAATACCTTTGACACGAAATAAAATACTCAACCAAAAAATATATGAAAATGAGCCGCTTAATATTTACATTTGCGATTATGACACTTTCACTCTCTTCGCTCTGCTCATGCCACAGCACAGCGCCCGAGGCCGAGAGCACAACTACAGAGCCCATGCCATGGGTTGTAGATAAATTTGACGATATCAAGGTTCTGCGCTACGAGGTGCCGGGCTTCGAGAAGTTGCCCCTGCAGCAGAAGACGCTGATCTACTATCTGGCACAGGCTACAAAGGCTGGCCGCGACATTCTTTTCGACCAGAACTTCAAGTATAACCTCACCGTACGTCGCACACTGGAGGCTATATATAATAAGTACGACGGTGACCGCACAGATGCAAACTTCGTTGCAATGGAGAAGTATCTGAAGAAGGTGTGGTTCGCAAACGGCATCCACCACCACTACTCGAACGACAAGTTCCGTCCCGAGTTCTCTCGCGAGTGGTTTGAGCAAGCCGTTGGCAAGTATGTAGATCCGCAGAATCTTCCCATTGAGAAGGCTCTGCTGATGGATATCATCTTCGATCCTGCACTCTACGCAAAGCGTCTGAACCAGACCGATGGCGTGGATATGGTTACCGAGTCAGCCTGCAACTACTACGAGGGCGTGACTATGAAGGAGGTAGATGATTTCTACACCGCCATGCGTGACGACAACGACCCCACACCCATCTCATACGGCTTGAACTCAAAGCTGATGAAGGATGAGCAGGGCAACATCGTTGAGAAGGTATGGAAGCTGGGTGGCATGTACTCTGCCGCTATCGAGCAGATCATCTTCTGGCTGGAGAAGGCTGCCCAGGTAGCTGAGGAGCCCCAGAAGAGCATCATCAACGCACTTGTAAACTACTACCGCACAGGTAATCTGCGCGAATTTGACCGCTACAACATCCTGTGGGTTGGCGACAACGAGTCGAACGTAGATTTCGTAAACGGTTTTATTGAGGATTATGGCGATCCCCTGGGCCGCAAGGCATCGTGGGAGGGTACCGTAAACTTCATCGACAGCACCGCATGCCGCCGCACACAGATTCTCTCAGCCAACGCACAGTGGTTTGAGGATAACGCTCCCATCGACCCCAAGTTCCGCAAGAAGGAGGTTAAGGGTGTATCGGCAAAGGTTATCACCGTGGCTATGCTGGGTGGCGACTGCTTCCCCGCAACTCCCATCGGTATCAACCTTCCCAATGCCGACTGGATCCGCAAGGAGTATGGTTCAAAGTCAGTGACAATCGACAATATCACCTACGCCTACGACAAGGCTGCGCAGGGCAATGGTTTCAACGAGGAGTTCATGCTCCGTGCCGAGGATCGCGAGCGCATCGCACAGCACGGCAAGCTCTCTGACGACCTGCACACCGACCTGCACGAGTGTCTGGGTCACGGCTCAGGCCAGCTGGCCGAGGGCGTAAAGGGTGGCGAATTGAAGAGCTACACCTCTACTTTGGAGGAGGCTCGTGCCGATCTCTTCGGCCTTTACTACCTTGGTGATCCCAAGATGGTTGAGATTGGTCTTATCCCCTCGCTCGACGTAGCGAAGGCACAGTATGCCGACTATATCATGAATGGTATGATGACTCAGTTCTCACGCATCGAGCTTGGCAAGGATGTCGAGGAGGCGCACATGCGTAACCGCAAGCTCATCGCTGAGTGGTGCTACGAGAAGGGCAAGGCCAACAACGTGATTGAGTGGGTGAAGCAGGATGGCAAGTCATACATCGTAGTAAACGACTTCGACGCTCTGCGTTCGCTCTTTGGTGAGCTTCTGAAGGAGGTGCAGCGCATCAAGTCAACGGGCGACTACGAGGCTGGTCGCAAACTGGTGGAGGATTACGCCGTAAAGATCGACTACGACCTGCACAAGGAGGTGCTGGAGCGCTACGCAAAGCTCGGCCTGGAGCCTTACAGCGGTTTCGTTAACCCCGACTATGAACTCGTAGAGAAGGATGGCAAGATCGTTGACGTGAAACTCATCTACAAGACCGACTACACCGAGCAGATGTTGCACTACTCGAAAGATTGGTCTTTCCTGCCCACATTAAACTAACAAAATAGATATTATATCGCACGATATTATGAAAAAGTCCTCCCTTGTGGGGGACTTTTTTTGTTATGAGGCGTTATTATCACAGCATGAAATTTTTAATTCCGATATAATTATATAACTTTGTCGCAGTTTTATAGCACTGACTAATGAAAACTTTCAGTAAAGTAAGCGACCTCAAAAAGGAGTTGGCCACGCTCGACTTAGCGGGCATCGGCTTTGTACCCACGATGGGTGCTCTCCACGCAGGACATCGCTCGCTGGTAGAGAAGGCTCGCCGCGAGTGCAAGACTGTGGTGGTAAGCGTATTTGTTAACCCCACGCAGTTTAACGATAAGAACGATTTGAGAAACTACCCTCGCACACCCGAGGCCGACGCTGCCATTCTGGAGGCTGCCGGAGCAGATTATGTGCTCATGCCCTCGGTCGAGGAGATATATCCCGAGCCCGACACACGCGAGTTTGACTTCGGACAGGTAGATAAGGTGATGGAGGGTGCTACACGCCCCGGCCACTTCAATGGTGTGGCTCAGGTTGTAAGCCGTCTGTTCGCCATCGTTGAGCCCAGGAAGGCTTATTTCGGCGAGAAGGACTTTCAGCAGATTGCCGTAATCAAGGCTATGGTTGAGCAGCTGGGCCTTGATGTGGAGATCGTAGAGTGTCCTATCATTCGCGATGTGGATGGTCTGGCGCTCTCATCACGCAACACCCTACTCACACCCGAGTATCGTGCCGCAGCTCCCCGCATCTATGAGGTAATCTCGCAGTGTGAGGCAAAGAGCAAGGAGCTCACTCCAGCAGAACTCACCCAGTGGGTTGTGGAGCAGGTGGAGGCTGATGGCCTGCTCAAGGTTATTTATTTCCAGGCCGTAGATGCCACCTCACTGCAGCAGGTTACGTCGTGGGACGAGAGCCCCCGCATCCAGGGTTGCATTGCTGTGCAGGCCGGAGAGATCAGACTAATTGATAACATTAAAATCAAATAACGAGATGATGATCGAAGTATTAAAATCGAAGATTCACCGCGTAAGAGTTACGCAAGCCAATCTTAACTATGTGGGCAGCATCACCATCGACGAGGATTTGATGGACGCCGCAAATATGATTGAGGGCGAAAAGGTGCAGGTTCTCGACATCAACAATGGCGAGCGTCTGGAGACATACATCATCAAGGGAGAGCGTGGCAGCGGAGCCATCTGTCTCAATGGTGCGGCAGCACGTAAGGTGGCCGTAGATGATCTGGTAATCATAGTATCATACGCCTTGATGGATTTCGAGGAGGCTAAAACATTTAAGCCCTCGGTAATCTTCCCCGACTCAGCGACAAACCATTTGGTGAAATAATTAAGGCACGCAGTGTGTAACAAACCTATGGCTGGCACATCGAGTGTCAGCCTTATATATATATGGATACACTATTGACCATAATAGCCCTTCTGTGCGGCATCATCGGCATCATTGGCTCTGTTCTTCCAATCCTGCCCGGCGTGGCATTGTCGTACGTAGGATTGATCTGCGCATATTTCGTACCTGAGACCACCATCACAACATCGATGCTATGGCTTTGGGGTGCAATCACCATAATCGTGTGCATCATGGATTATATCCTGCCTGCATACTTCAGCAAGATGTTCGGCGCATCCAAAGCAGGCATGACGGGTGCCACTGTAGGCGTATTTGCCGGCATGTTTATGGGGCCGATAGGCATTGTGGCAGGACCCTTCATCGGAGCCGTATTGGGAGAGATGCTCAACCAAAAGCGCACCCTGGATGAGGCCGTAAAGGTTGGCTTCGGATCGTTTATTTCGTTCATCGTAGGCACCGGCGTAAAAATCATCGTTGCAACGATGATCACCTATTACATCGCCCGCGACCTAATACAACAGGTTATTGCGCTGTTCTAATTAATTCGAATATAAAACAAAAAAAGGAGTGCAATCGCACTCCTTTTTTTTTAGTGATTCCGGCGGGATTCGAACCCACGACCCACAGCTTAGAAGGCTGTTGCTCTATCCAACTGAGCTACGGAACCATCGCCAGCGGTCCATAACGGACTTTTGCGACGCAAAAATAAATCTTTTATTTCTTTTATCCAAATAAACCTCAACTTTACTATCGTTTTACCCCAACATCCAATGAATACATGAAATATAGATTAAAATATTGTTGAATAACAAAATATATGTTAACTTTGGTATGTAAATCTTCTAACCTATAAAAACCATGAAAAAGTATTTAGCAGAAATGATCGGAACTATGGTTCTGGTTTTGATGGGCTGTGGTACAGCTGTAAGTTTGAGTTGTGGTGTTGATACTGCATCGGTGGTTGGCACTGCACTGGCATTTGGTTTGGCTGTTGTGGGTATGGCCTATACCATTGGTGGCATTTCGGGATGTCATATCAACCCCGCCATTACGTTGGGCGTATGGCTCTCGAAGCGCATGAGTGGCAAGGATGCTGCCATGTACATGCTTTTCCAGGTAATTGGCGCTTTCATTGGTGCTGGCATCTTGATGGCATTGGCTCCCGAGTCAGGCCTGGGTGCAAACGCCGTGCAGAGCGGTATTTGTGTAGGTGGCGCTGTGGCTGCTGAGGTTGTCTTTACCTTTATCTTTGTGCTTGTTGTGTTGGGCACTACCGACGCAGAGAAGGGTGCTGGTAACCTCGCAGGTCTGGCTATTGGTCTTACATTGGTGCTTGTTCACTTGGTATGTATCCACTATACAGGTACATCAGTGAACCCTGCACGCTCAATTGGCCCCGCAGTATTGGCAGGCGGTCAGGCTCTTGCTGACTTGTGGATCTTCAACGTAGCGCCTTTTATTGGAGCAGCCCTCTCGGCTGGTGTATGGAAAGTACTCTCTTGCAAGTGCAAATGCGAGAAGTAGGATATATTCTTTGTAACAAAAAAGGTCGCCTGCATTGGGCGACCTTTTTTTATATCTCTATAGGCTCTCCCATAGCCCATACTCCCTTTATTTCGAGATTGTGATCCATCATCACTATATCGGCATCCTTACCAACAGCGAGCGAGCCCTTTCTGTCGTATATGCCCATTATGCGTGCGGGGGTCTCCGATGCCATGCGCACGGCCTCAGCCAAGGCTATTTCAGCCATCTGAACCATTGTGCGGATCAGTCGATCCATAGTTGCTACGCTACCAGCTAAAGCCGAGCGGTCAGCGAGCTTGCATACTCCATCCTCAATGATTACACGCTCATCGAAGACCTTGTCAGTATTGCTACCCGTACATGCCATGGCATCCGTAACCAGGCATATGCGATCTGCCCCCTTTATCTTATGTACAAGTCGCAGAATGGCGGGCGGAACATGTATGCCGTCGGCAATCAACTCAACGCTCATGTCATCGATGAGATAGACACCCTCGATTGTTCCCTCGTGCTTGAATTCTCGCGTCTTATGCACGCTGGTCATTGCATTGTAAAAATGCGTAGCATGGGAAAATCCTGCATTGTAGGCCTCTTGAAGAGTATTATAATCGGCCGTAGTGTGTGCTATGGCAACCATGACACCTTTTGAAGCTGCGTATTGCGCAAACTCCATGCTGCCCTCAAGTTCGGGTGCAGCATCCCAGCGTTTGATGCAATCGGTGGAGTTTAGCATCTCGGTGTATTGTTCGACCATTGGGTTGCTGATATATTCGGGAATCTGGCCTCCGGCCATTTTCGGATTGAGGTATGGCCCTTCGATATGCAGACCCATGATTGTGCTGTTAGGCTCGGCCATAAGACGCTCTGTGATCGCTATGGCTTGCATCATACTATCATGCGATGCTGCCCCAAGTGTCGGATATATAGCCGTCGTACCATGCTTGAGATGCGTTTTGATTGCTACGCGAAAAGCCTCCTCGCTGCACTCCATAAAGTCGTGCCCGCCTCCGCCATGCACATGAATATCGATGCCACCAGGGATAATATATGCCCCTTTAGCATCTGTTACGTTCTTGTCGCATGCCACTATGCTACTATCCTTTATCGATATTATGCGACCTTCGCTAAAAGATATAGTGCCATTCTCCACCCAGCCGTGCGGGGTGAGTATTTTGGCATTTGTGATGTGTTTGAGCATGTTACGTTTTCTTGCAGTTTTTTCGAATATAAAATTATATAATTTTTTTCAAAAATGTTTGCACGAATAAAAAAAAACGTCTATATTTGCACTCGCTTTAAGACACGAAGCATATAGATGATGGTGCCATAGCTCAGTTGGTAGAGCAAAGGACTGAAAATC
>JAGBYV010000330.1 GCA_017628595.1 Alistipes sp. | reverse complement strand
GCTCTGCATTTCGATGGCGATGATTATCTATATATTCCCTACGACAAGACCGCTGAACTCAATGTACAGAGTGGCCAGGTGACCGTCGTGGCGTGGGTTAAGTGGACTGCCGAGCAGATAGGCTTCGTGGCAGGTATGTGGAACGAGTATGAGGATGGCGGCAAGCGCCAGTATGGTCTGTTTGTGTCGCTGCCTCACTATAACGGCCGCAATCAGGTGTGCGGACACATTTCGCGTACGGGTAAACCTACTCCTCCATTCCCCTATTCGATCGACTATTCGGCCAGCAAGCAGCAGGTACCCGAGGGTGAGTGGTGCGCCGTGGCATTTACCTACGATGGCGAGTATATCCGCTCCTATTTCAATGGTAAGTTTGAGGCGCGTGAGGAGGAACTTATCGACCACACCACAGGCTTTGAGGGTTACCCCGAGGGCTTGCGTCAGGTGAAGAATCCTTACTACTTCCCCGATGGCATTGGCGATAATGGCTCGGACTTCACCGTGGGTGCGGTGTTTGTCAATAAGCGTATCGGAAACTTCTTCAAGGGCGATATTGGCGGCATAGCCATCTATGACCGTGCCCTCACGGCCGAGGAGATGGAGTATGTAAGCTGGTGGGCGAAAAAATAACAACCTAATATAAAATGAAACGTAATCTATTATTTGCTCTTTTACTTTTTGCCTCGGCCTCGTTGTCGGCTCAGCAAAAGGTCTCGATCGATCCCGAGAAGCAGTATCAAACCATTGAGTTTTTCGGTGCTGCCGATGCGTGGAGTGGAAATTTCGTAGGAAAATATTGGGGCGAGGTTCCCAAGCGCGATATTGCCGATCTGCTCTTCTCGCAGGAGACGGATGCTGCGGGCAACCCCGTGGGCATTGGCCTAACGATGTGGCGAGTGAATCTCGGCGCAGGCACGCTGGAGCAGGCAGAGGCAGATATCTACCCCTATCAGCGTCGTGCCGAGTCGTACCTCACCATCGATGGCAAGAGCTACGACTGGGGCAAGTGTGCCGGTCAGGAGTATTTTATGCAGGCGGCAAAGGATCGCGGTTGCAATCAGTTTATACTATTCTCAAACTCTCCGCTGGTGCAACTGACCAAAAATGGCAAGGGCTATGCCCCGACAGCCGACAGTGCAAACCTTCGTGACGACTGTTACGATGACTATGCCAAGTATCTGGTCGATGTCGCGGAGCATCTGATGGATAAGGGTTTTAATATTCCCTACATCAGCCCTATTAACGAACCGCAGATGAGCTGGACAACCATCAAGCAGGAGGGTTCGCCCTGGCGTAATAGTCAGATAAAGCGCATGACGCAGGCTCTCGATGAGGCTTTGTCGCGTTCGGCCAAGTTTGACAATCTTCGTATCTTCATAGGCGAGACTATGTTGCTCAAGGGACTGTATGAGTTCACACCCGGAATGTTGTCTCAGTTTGGCGAGGATCAGGTGGAGACGCCGGGCCGACAGCTATATACCTTCTTCGATGAGAAGTCGCCCCATTATGTTGGCGATCTGAAACATATCAGCAAGGAGTTTACGGCTCACCCGTATAACAACCACTTCACAAGCGAGGAGATGCGCTCAACACACCTTTTGGCTGCAGCTGAGGCTAAGAAGTACGGCCTTGACTATCACTCGTCGGAGTGGTGTCTGCTGCCCACATCGCAGCAATATGGTGGCATAACGGATGACTGGCAGAAGGGCAACCACGGCGATATTCAGGCTGCGCTGATGATGGCGCGTGTGATGCATAGCGACTTTGTCGATATGAATGCCGTGTCGTGGTGCTATTGGAAGGCTATGGAGCTCAAGGGCGATCACGCTCTGGTTGCGCTGCACGCAACAGATGGCGACATACATAAGGGAGGCTACATCTCGGCCAACAAGATGCTCTGGGTGCTGGGTAATTTCAGCCGTTTCGTGCGCCCCAACTATAAGCGCATTGACCTTGCAGGCGCCGATGATACTGATACATTGGCAGCTACGGCCTACCTCTCGCCCGATGGTGGGCAGATCGTTGCCGTATTTGTCAATTCCGATTTTGAGAATCATAGCGTGGAGATCACTCTGCCCAAGCAGTGGCAGAAGCGAGTGAAGAGCGTCAAGAGCTATCGTACCGATGCCCGTCACGATTTGGCCTACTCGGCTCTGCCCGCAACGATGTCGTACGAGATAGCGCAGCGAGGCGTAACAACGCTTGTTATTGATTTGTAACGAGGATATAAAAGGATAAAAAATTTGTCAAATAAGAATAAAATGTGTTTCTTTGCATAGAGAAGGAGAAACTAATAACTCAATATAAACTATTATGGTAGATATTTTCGAAAGATTAGAGAAGAATACCGGTGGCCCGATTGGTCAGTACATGCAGTTGGTTCACGGTTATTTCGCTTTCCCCAAGTTGGAGGGTGAGTTGGGTCCTCACATGCGTTTCCGCGGTAAGATGATGCTCAACTGGAGTCTTAACAACTACCTCGGTCTGGCTAACCACCCCGAGGTTCGTAAGGCTGATGCAGCCGGCGCTCAGGAGTTTGGTATGGCAGCACCTATGGGTGCTCGTATGATGAGCGGTCAGACCAAGTATCACGAGCAGTTGGAGCGTGAGCTGGCTGAGTTCGTAGGCAAGGAGGATGCCTTCCTTCTGAACTTCGGTTATCAGGGTATGATCTCAATTATCGACTGCTTGCTCACTCCGCGTGACGTAGTGGTTTACGATGCTGAGTGCCACGCATGTATCATCGATGGTCTGCGTATGCACAAGGGCAAGCGTTTCGTGTATGCTCACAACAACGAGGAGTCACTCCGCCTGCAGCTTAAGCACGCTACCGAGCTCGCTGAGTCACAGCGTGGTGGTGTGCTCGTAATTACTGAGGGTGTATTCGGTATGAAGGGTGACCTCGGTTTCCTCGATGTAATCGTTAAGGCTAAGAAGGACTTCAACTTCCGCCTCTTGGTTGACGATGCTCACGGCTTCGGTACTATGGGTCCCGGCGGTCGTGGTACGGCTGCTCACTTCGACTGTGTTGATGGCGTGGACGTATTGTTCAACACCTTCGCAAAGTCTATGGCAGGTATCGGTGCATTCGTCAGCGGTCCCCGTTGGTTGATCAACCTGTTCCGTTACAATATGCGTTCACAGCTCTACGCAAAGTCACTGCCCATGCCTATGGTTATCGGTGCATTGAAGCGTCTGGAGCTTATCCGCAACCACCCCGAGTATCAGGAGAAGTTGTGGGAGATCACTCGCGCTATCCAGACCGGTTTCAAGGAGAACGGCTTCGAGATTGGCGTAACACAGTCACCCGTAACCCCCGTATATATGAAGGGCGGTAACGAGGAGGGTACAAACCTTATCGTTGACCTTCGCGAGAACTATGGTATCTTCTGTTCAATCGTGATCTACCCCGTAATTCCGAAGGGCGAGATCATCCTGCGTATTATCCCCACAGCGGCTCACACCCTGGAGGATGTACAGCGTACTATCGAGGCATTCAAGGCCGTTCGCGAGAAGTTTGATGCAGGTTATTACGCATCAATGCCTATCCCGCAGAAGGCTGATCCCGAGTTCCAGGTTCGCTAACGAAGGATTCATTAAATAGAAATTGGGCAACGCAAAAGGTTGCCCAATTTTTTTTGTGTAAGGATAAAAAAATGGCTGCCCGTGAAGGCAGCCATTACTATTGCGAGCATTGCGATTATTTGTACTTGGCAACGCGCTCGTCGTTGATCACACCCTTCCAGTTCATACCGAAGGCGAAGTCGTAGGTGTTACCCTCGCTGTCAACGTGGCAGCGCATATCGCGTGTAACATCCTCCAGCTGCTCCTCTACGGTCTGCATGTCGGCGGGAAGCTGCATGGGCAACAAGCCTGTAGGCTCAACCTTACCGCTCAATACGTCGAGAACAGCCTGCTTCTGTACGTTGAAGCCGAAGAGGATAGCATCAGCCGCAGCCTCAAACTCGCTCATTACCATAGGACGGTTTACATCCACCTGAACGATCACGGGCTTAGAACCCATCTGACGGCGGGTCTTGAGAATAAGGTCGAGCTGATCCTTGTTAGAGGTCTTCACGGTCTTACCCTTATAAGAACGGTTGGTGAATGACTCCAGCGGGTCGCCACCTGCGAGGCTCACCTCACGAGCGTGGGTAGCGGTGTAGTCGTTGTACTGAAGGCTGATAGGCATATAACCGTTGCCACCCTTAGCTACATCGGCGGGGTCGTAACCTGTGCCGTTAGCGGGAGCGTCAACAAATACGATTGCGAAGTCAGCCTCGGCGGGAGTCTTCACCAGGGTGAAGTACTTTGCCAGTGTCTCTGCCTGAACGGGCAACTCCCAGTGACCCTGGGGCTGCTGCTGAGGCTGCTGAGGACGTGCGCCGGCACCTGCGTTGCCACGGAATGCAGCACGAGGAGCAACCCATACCTCGGGAACATATACCTTAGCCTTCTCAGCCAAAGGCAGAACACCACCCTTATTCTTAAGCATTACGATTGAGCGCAACTGAGCCTCGTAACCAGCCTTCATAAAGTCGGGGTTACCTACAGTTGCCTTTGTAGCCTCTACGTCGAGGTAGGGATTCTCAAACAAACCAAGACGGAATACGTTCAGAAGAAGACGTACGGCAGTCTTCTCCATGCGAGCGCGCATAGCCTCCTCGCCCATCTCCTTAACACCCATCTCATAAGCCTCCAAAACGGGACCCTTGTCGTTGTTACCACCGAACATATCGACACCAGCCTTGATGAGCTTGTAGTGACGCTCTGCTACGGTCAGGTGCTCAACACCCCAGCTTGTAGTACCGAATGAGTTTACGGCGCGGTTGTCCTTTGTTACACCCCAGTCGGTGCAGACAACACCCTCGAAACCATACTCGCCACGGAGTACGTCGTTGATCAGGTAGTCGCTGAATGCGTTACCTACGTTCTCGCCGTTCTTTGTGTCGATGCCAGTAGAGATAGTGTAGTAGGGCATTACTGCTGTAGCCATGCCGGTCTTGCCGTTGAGCTTGAAAGCACCCTCGGTGAAGGGCTGCATATGGTCAGCCAGACGACCACCGGGGAATACGGCATACTTACCGAAGCTGTAGTGTGCATCACGGCCAGCCTCACCTGCACCACCACCGGGCCAGTGCTTGATCATTGCGTTTACGCTGTGGAAACCCCAGCCACCCTCGATCTCGGCGTCGCCCTCCGATGTCTGGAAACCATCCACGTATGCACGAGCCATATCTGTTGAGAGGTCGGGATCCTCACCGAATGTACCGTTGAAACGGCTCCAGCGAGGCTCTGTTGCGATGTCGATCTGGGGTGAGAGTGCTGTAGCAATACCGAGTGCACGATACTCCTCCGATGCGATCTTACCAAACTGCTCCATCACGGCGGGATCGAACGTAGCTGCGATACCGAGTGAAGAGGGCCAGTAAGAGATGTCGCCATTAGAACCTACGTAGTACTCTACGTTCTCGCCAGCACTGTGACGAGGGTCAGATGAGTTGTTGGCGGGGATACCAAGACCGATACCCTCAACGTAAGCCTGTACGTTGTTGCTCCACTTGGCAGCAATCTCGGGAGAGCCTACGCGGGTAACCAATACGTGACGAAGGTTATCCTCGGTGAGGAACTTCATCTGTGCCTCCGAGATCTCCTCGGTAGGAACTGCCTGGTGGGCACTGTAGAGCATAAGACCAGCAATCTGCTCGATTGTCATCTGCGATGCCAAATCCTCGGCACGCTGCTGCACGGGCTTGCGCCAATCCTCGTAGATATCCACCTTGCCGTTGCGGTTCAAATCCTTGAAAGCATAACCGCCCTTGGTGAGAATCTGCACACCTGACTTTGCTGAGTAGCCGAGAGTGGCACCCTTGCCCTGTGTGATCTCGATGTGAGAACCCTTGTCCTCACTTGTCCACTTCTGACCGCAACCGATAAGCAACGCCGCCGCCAAAGTAAGACAACCTAAATGTCTGAGTTTCATAATAAATAGTGTTTAGTTTGGATTATTATTGTTTTACTATCCTTTCAACTCTTTGTATAGCAGCTCGATGGCATAGGCCGCAGCACGTGAAATGATCTGTCCGCGG
>JAGBYV010000329.1 GCA_017628595.1 Alistipes sp. | reverse complement strand
TTATTCACAACTTTGCAATGTCAAAGGAAACAATCAGCGACAAGTGAATCGACCCCGTGTGCCGCTTTTATATATATAAGACCGCAAGGCCGTATATAAGGGTGGTAGGGACAAGATTCGCACCAAAGATAATAATTTTACCCGAAAACAACACCGTTTAATCGATAATAATGGCTAACTCACAAACATACAACGAAGTATGGCAGTCATGCATGAACCAAATCAAGAAGCAGACCTCTAACGAGGAGTTTGCTCGCTGGTTTGCACCCATCACGCCCATTGCGTTCGATGGCACGAAATTGCGTCTGCGCGTACCCAATGTGAACTATGCCAAGCATATCGAGCAGAACTATCTCGAGATCCTGCGTCCGGTCATCCTTCAGATGTTTGGCCAGCAGACTCGACTGGTATATGCTGTGCCCAACACCGAGGAGAAGACTCCCATCTCGGCCAATGCCGACATGACAGCCATCTCGCAGCATGTGACACAGACCAACACGCAAAACCTTCCCAAGAATCCATTTGCGATTCCCGGTATTAAGAAAGTAAAATACCCCACGCAGCTTAGCCCCAAGTACACCTTCTCGACCCACGTCGAGGGCGAGTGTAACCGTTTGGCTCGCTCGGCGGGTATGACCGTAGCACTCTCACCCGGCTCTTCGCCATTCAACCCCTTATATATATATGGAGCTTCGGGTTTGGGTAAGACCCATATCGTACAGGCTATCGGCCACGAGGTGTGCGAGCGTCATCCCGAGTTGCAGGTGTTGTATGTATCTACCAACAAGTTCCAGGCGCAGTTCCTCACTGCCTACAAGAATGGCGAGATCAACGAGTTCATCAACTTCTACCAGATGATTGATGTGCTTATCATCGACGATATTCAGGAGCTCTCGGGCAATAAGGTGGCTACGCAGAATGCTTTCTTTAACATCTTCAACCACCTACAGTTGGCCGGCAAGCAGATTATCCTCACATCGGACAAGCCGCCCGTAGAGTTGCGCGACATCGAGCAGCGTCTGCTTACTCGCTTTAAGTGGGGTCTCTCGGCTATGATCGACACGCCCGACTATGAGACTAAGGTAAAGATCATCCGCTCAAAGGCTGACAGCATGGGAATCAATCTTCCCGAGGATGTGGTAACATATCTTGCCGACAATATTTCGGCCAACATCCGCGAGATTGAGGGCGCACTGCTTTCGCTCAATGCCAACGTATCGTACATGAACCGCCGCATATCTACCTCACTTGCAAAGGAGGTACTGAAGGCCTATGTACATATGTCGCAGAAGGAGATTTCGATCGGCCGCATCACGGATATCGTATGCAAGTACTTCGAGATTGACGAGCAGAGCTTCAACTCATCGAAGCGTACCCGCGAGGTAGCACAGGCTCGCCAGATCGCTATGTACCTGGCCAAGCAGCACACCAAGTTGCCACTTGCAGCCATCGGCTCGGCTATTGGCGGTCGCAACCACGCCACCGTACTGCACTCATGCAAGAACGTGAGCAATCTCATTGAGACTGACAAGGTTGTGAAGAGTCAGATCGAGGAGATCGAGAAGATCATTTTGGCAGGATAGGGTATATCCGCCACCCGAAAATAAAACAATCTATTCCCATACAGGCACTAAACGAAAACCTTAAAACTATATAGCCTTATGAGAAAAACACTATTCACACTGATGGCACTCATCTGTGCCGTTGGCCTAACCCATGCACAACAGCAGCGAACCAAGACTACAAGTATTCTGGAGATATACGATGTAGAGAAGGGTACTCGCACAGTGGTAAAGGAGTTTGATGGCATGCACATCGAGGCTCCCAACTGGACTATGGATGGCAAGTGGCTCGTCTTCAACAGCCGCGGCCGCCTCTACAAGATTTCGCCCGACAATCCCACCGAGCCCATCCTTATCAACACCGAGTTCGCTGGTGCATGCAACAACGACCACGTCCTCTCGTTCGATGGCAAGTCAATCGCCATCAGCCACGGCACCAAGGAGGATCGTCGCTCACGCGTCTATACGCTTCCTATCGAGGGTGGCACTCCGCGCCTTATCACACCTCTTGCCCCGAGCTACCTGCACGGCTGGAGCCCCGACGGCAAGTGGTTGGCATACTGCGCCTTCCGCGACAACAACAAGATTCAGGACATCTACGTGATTCCCGCCGAGGGTGGCGAGGAGATTCGCCTTACAACAGCTGAGGGTCTGGACGATGGTCCCGAGTACTCACCCGATGGCAAGTATATCTGGTTCAACTCTGTACGCACAGGTCTTATGCAGGTATGGCGCATGAAGGCTGACGGCAGCGAGCAGACTCAGATGACCTTCGATGAGCAGAGCAACGCATGGTTCCCCCACGTATCACCCGACGGCAAGCTGGTTGCATACCTGATCTACCACAAGGGCGACCTGGAGCCTCACCAGCACGTAGCCAACAAGAACGTAGAGCTGCGTTTGATGTCAGCCGAGGGTGGCGAGTATAAGACCGTAGTGAAACTCTTCGGCGGCCAGGGTACCATGAACGTAAACTCTTGGGCACCCGACAGCAAGCGTTTCGCATTTGTAAGCTATCGACTGGAGGAGTAAACAGATATTACCCATTACCGAGAATTACATAACAAGAGGGATTTTTAGGCTTGCGAAGACCGAGCAACCGCAGTTTACTATGGCGTAAATGAGGATTGCGAGGGCAAGCATAACACAGAAATCACCTTGTTATGTAATTCTTTTTGTATATTTGCGGTATGGATCAACCAAAGATAGAGAGAATGCTGCGTCTTATGAAGATGCTCACGGCCAACACATCCTACACGGTGGATGAGATGGCCGAGCGCCTTGCCATGTCACGACGCACCATATATAGATATATCGACACCTTCCGTGAGGCTGGCTTTGTAATCAAGAAGAGCGACAGCTACATACGCCTCGACAAGGAGTCACCACACT
The DNA here is from genome assembly GCA_017628595.1 of Alistipes sp. Classification (GTDB taxonomy): domain Bacteria; phylum Bacteroidota; class Bacteroidia; order Bacteroidales; family Rikenellaceae; genus Alistipes. The sequence goes on along the minus strand of JAGBYV010000329.1, from coordinate 1,207 downwards.
TTAAGGATATATCGCAGCTCGTCCACTTCACCGAGGAGGAGGCCGTGATTCTGAAGCGCGCCATCGAGAGCATCGACGATACGAATATGCTCAAGCAAAACCTCAAGCGCAAACTCTACTCCGTTTACGACAATAAAATCCTGGCCGACACCATCGTACGTGGCAGCAATGCCGCTACGGTGCACACCCTGATCGAGGCTATCGAGAGCGAGCAGCAGGTAACCCTTCACGACTACCGCTCGTCACACGGTGGCGTGGTGCGTGACCGTCGGGTAGAGCCCTTTGCCTTCACGACAAACTACGTGCAGGTGTGGTGCTACGACACCGAGAGCCACTCGTGCAAGCTCTTCAAGCTTTCGCGCATCACATCCGTAGAGATACTCAACCAGCCGTGGCAGCACAAGGCCGACCACTGCAAGGGGCATATCGATATCTTTAGAATGCATGGACAGGAGCACCATCGCATCCGCCTGGAGCTGGGTATGCTCGCGCGCAATCTGCTTATCGAGGAGTATCCACTTTCAGAAGAGCACCTTACACCAATCGATGCGGAACATTGGCTGCTCGACACCGAGGTAGCATCGTATGCAGGTGTAGCACGCTTTGTCGTGGGACTGATGGACGACATCCGCATCATCGACACTCCCGAGCTGGAGCAATATTTGGCAGCGTACGTCAGCCAATACTGGCCACAAGCTACCCAAAAGTAGGGTAAAACCTCTACTCTCGCCCAACAATCTGGGCTTTTCGCCCGAAAAAAATCAGATTTTTCACTAAAAAGTTTTGTTGTGTCACAACATGTCACAACGGTGTAGTTATTTTGTATCGTGAAACAAAACCAGACACCGTTATGTTATTTGCAACACTTGTATTTATAGGAATATCGGCCGAGGTGATTAGCTACATCTTCGGTGGCAGAAGCAAATTATAGTAATAACACAATAAAACTTTACAACTATGGGAATCGCTTATCAAATCAGATGCCGCCACTGTGGTGCGGAGTTCAATTACAGCCAGGACGAGTCAATGGGTCTGTTGCCCCGTTGCGTGGGATGTGAGAGCTATGTCGAGACAGAGTCACCGATTCGTTGTCCGGCTTGCGCCCGCCGACTGAACACCTCGCTGGAGGAGTTTAACGCCCAAGTACAGACCGTACTCATGTGGGATTAACCATTTATAATTGGATCCAAAGGCAAAAAATACGATT
>JAGBYV010000328.1 GCA_017628595.1 Alistipes sp. | reverse complement strand
CAATAGTTGGGTGCATACGAGTTTTTATCCAGAAACTAGTGAGGAGCGCGAATGTTACTACAAGATTTTGGATTATGACGAGTCATATATTTTGGTGGAGACGAATTCTCTGTTTACAGAGAGGGATGGCGTAAAATACCCTTATGCAATTGTGCATTATCGAAAATGGACTCACAAAGATCCCAATTGGAGAGATAATTACGTTACCTTAGATGAGTTGCATAGAATTGAAAAGGAGTTAGACGAGTTTATGCGAAATGGAGGAAACATAAACGACTTCAAATACTAATAACACTAAAAGATTCCGCAGACGTGCAGTTTGCGGAATTTTTTTATATCTTTGCGTCGAAAATGAACATAAAATAAGAAATTTCCGACACTATGAAAAACTTTATTGCAACACTTCTGTGCCTTTTTGCCTTCGTGGCAACAGCCCAGGCACAGCACTCTTCGAACAACAACCCCGACAGCATCGTGGGCACCTACCTCACCGACCGTGGCGGCAGCAAGAGCAAGGTACGCGTAACGAAGAATGCCGATGGCACCTACAACGCTCAGGTATATTGGGTGGAGAACCCCTACGACAAGAACGGCAACAAGCGTAAGGATGTGAAGAACCCCGATAAGGCTCTGCGCAATGTCGATGTCGATCAGATTGTAATCGTCAAGGGCTTGAAGTACGAGGCCGACAAGAAGCGCTGGGGTGGTGCGAAGATCTACGATCCCACCAAGGGTCTGCAGGTCAATGCCACAGCCGAGTTCGAGACCGCCGATAAGCTCAAGTTGCGCGGCACGATTCTGGGCGTGGGCGTAACGCTCTACTGGACCCGCATCCAGGAGTAAGCATCTGAGGGCTTGCAATTTAAGAGTATGATATATGGTCGCTGACGGCACGGTCGGCGGCCTATTTTTTTGAGTTCGTGGTGGGGTATTTGCTAATATGCTCTAAATTTGGTATATTTGCAATGAGAAGTGCCATAAGGAAAATTTTTTGCCACGCGAAAAGATTTTATGCTGGCCATGCAAGATTTTTCCTTTTGCGCGTTTAATGTATAGAAACCTTAAAACGGGTGCTCGTGGCATAGCCCTTGCTGCTGTGTCGGATCGATACAATAAAATCGGCACTCGCTACGTTTATATAATAGAAGGAGAACCATTTAAATAGTTGCACTATGAAACTCTTGAAGCGACTTTTCTTGTTGAGCGTTGTGGCCTCGGTGGCTGCATCATGCTCTACGGGCTTTTACTCATCTACGGGTAATGGTTATGATGATCTCTATGCCATGCACGACCGCACGGCTATAGCTGCTCGCCAGAAGGCGGAGGCTGAGGCACGCAAGGCCGAAGCCGAGGCACGCAAGGCTGAGTATGAGGCACAGCTTGCCCAGTTGCAGGCTATGGTTGCCGAGGCTGAGCAGAAGGCCTCAACACGCACCGACAGCGATGGCGTGATCATCGTCGATGAGGGTGCGTCGTACAACTCTTACAACAACTACGTCGCCGACGACTACGAGAGCGCCTACGCCCGTCGTCTGCTCGGTTTCCGTTCAGCCAACTACCGTATGCCTTCGAGCTACTACGATCTGCGCTACGGCACCGCATCGCACTACGTGACGGCTTACGACCCTGCGTTCTACAACGTGATGGTGTCGGGTTCGCACGTGTGGGTTGAGCCTAAGTACATCACCTCGATGTTCGGCACGTGGGGCGCCGTGAATGTCACTATGGCGGTCAATTCGCCCTGGTACTTCGGCTTCGGCACAGGCTTCTACGATCCCTTCTACTACTCATCGTGGGGCTTCCCCCGCTACTCGTGGTACGACTGGAACTGGAACATCTGCTACGGCTATGGCGGCATGAACCTCTGGTGGGGCTGGGGCGGTATGTATCGTCCGTGGCACTATCACCACTATCCTCACTACCACTCACACCACATCCACATCGGTGGCCCTCACTATGGCATCCATCTGGGTGGCGGCGGTGGCTACTGGAACCGTGGCGGCAGCTACTACGGCTCTCGCAACAACAACACCCGCTTCGATGGAGCCGGTGGTCGCACACCCTCGCGAGGCAACTCTGTGGTGAACCGCACCTCGGGACGTTCGACACCTTACCGTTCACCCAATTCGGGCGTAACCTATGGTGACTCGTCACGCAGCAATGGCTCGGCTGTAAAGAACAACCAGTCGCAGACACAGCCCTCACGCACGGGCTCGATCGGTCGCAATAATAACACCGCACGTCAGAGCGTAGGTCAGAGCACCAGCACTACGTCGCGTCAGAATAGCTATCAGAACAACTCGTCGCAGAACCGTCAGAACTATAATCAGGGTTCGCAGGGCCGTTCATCATCCTTCTCATCGGGCTCATCGTTCGGTGGTTCATCATCGAGCGGCTCACGCTCAGGTGGCATGAGTGGCGGCATGGGTGGCGGTTCACGCTCAAGCGGCTCACGCGGCAGATAGTATGTTGATTGATATTGGGGTGGCGTCTGCTCAGGTCCGATTTGCCACCTCATTTTTTATGAATTGGCCTCAAGGTGGGCCATAAACGTGTGCAAACATGAAATTCATTGCAAAAACAGTCAAGGCACTCAGTCTTGCGCTTATGCTCGCTGCGGCGACTACCGCCTCGGCACAGTATCGTTTCGGAGGTCTTTTGATGGACCGCGACGGTATGATGTCAAACGATATGTACACCCTCTCGCAGCCCTCGTTCGGCTTCGGTACGGCTCGCTCGATGGCTATGGCCGGTGCCTTCACCTCGCTCGGTGGCGACCTCTCGGCTATGGGTATCAACCCTGCGGGTCTGGGTATGTATCGCTCAAACGAGATCTCACTCTCGCCTATGCTGGGATTCCAGAAGGCCGACAACAGCGCAGCCGACTGGGGTGAGAATTCAATGAGCCGCTTCTCAATGGCAAACCTCGGCGTTGTGTTCAATGTTCACGAGGGTAGTGGCTCTGTGGTGAGTGTCAACCTGGCCTTTGGCTATAACCGCGTGGCCGACCTTAACTATAACTACGGCTACTCGTCGCTGAGTGGTCCCTCGTCGTTCCCCTACCGTTCGATCAACGACGCCTTTGTGCGTCAGCTGGGTCAGGGCGGCATCTTCCCCGATGCCGATGGTATGATGAACTACGACTATGGCGACTCATACTTCTGGGGCGGCATGCTCGGCTATAACGGCTATATGCTCGATGTTGAGACCGACGATCTGGGCGACTACTGGACCTCGGCCAACCGTCTTGGTGCCAACGCCTCGGTGGGTCACACCGTAGGTGAGGAGAGCCGCGGATATATCGGTGAGTATGACATCGCCTTGGGTATGAACGTACTGAACAAGCTCTACCTTGGTGCTACGCTCGGTATCCGCTCGGTAAGATGGGATCGCCAGATCTACTACAGCGAGGATTATATCTACGATTCAACTCCCGTCTATGGCGACGGCACACCTATGGCAGCGGGCACAGCAGCCGAGTGGATGGACTACAATCAGGCTGTCGATATCGATGGTGCGGGCGTCAACTTCAAGTTGGGTCTGATCTATCGTCCCATCCCCTCATTGCGCCTCGGTGCTGCCATTCACACCCCCACATACTACTCTCTGGAGCGCACCTATCAGGCCTTCATGAGCACCAACTTCAACCCCTCGGGTGACACCACACCCGCGCTGGACGATGTGGGTGAGAATGCGTGGGAGTTCTCCT
>JAGBYV010000327.1 GCA_017628595.1 Alistipes sp. | reverse complement strand
TGTAACCTCAGCTGTTGTCTTGTCAAGATCCTGAACGAGCAAGCCACCATTTACGCTTACGTACTGATTTACTACGCTCTCGTCCTTTGACATATCTACCTGCAACAGACGCAAGTTCTTCTTCGTTGAGAGAACCTCCAACGCCTCGTCAGAGAATGAGGGAGCCATGATGATCTCCAGGAAGATGGGCTTCATAGCCTCAGCAGCCTCCTTGGTAACCTCGCGGTTAACGGCTACGATACCACCGAAGATGCTCACCTTGTCAGCCTCGTAAGCCTTTGTCCAGGCGTCGAGTACATCCTCACCGATAGCTGCACCACAGGGATTCATGTGCTTAAGACCTACGCAGAAAGGCTCGTCAAACTCGCGTACGATGCAGAGCGCTGCGTTAGCATCCTGAATGTTGTTGTATGAGAGCTCCTTGCCACCGAGCTGCTTTGCGTTAGCGAGTGAGAATGAACCTGCCTCAGCCGAGCCGTAGAACTTAGCCTGCTGATGGGGGTTCTCGCCATAGCGCAAGCCCTGCACCAGATCAAACTCAAGGAAGAGCTTCTCGTTAAGGCCAGCCGCCTTACGCATATAGGTAGCAATCATCGAGTCGTACTGTGCAGTGTGAGTGTAGGCCTCAGCCGAGAGCTGCAAACGAGTTTCAACAGTTGTGTTGCCGTTTGCCTTGATCTCCTCGATAATCTTTGCGTAGTTTGCGGGGTTACATACAACGGTTACATCCTTGTAGTTCTTCGCAGCTGAACGCAACATTGAGGGACCGCCGATGTCGATATTCTCGATGGCATCCTCCATGGTTACATCGGGCTTTGCGATTGTCTGACGGAAGGGATAGAGGTTTACGCAAACCATGTCGATGAACTCGATCTCATTGTCCTTCAAAGCCTTGAGGTGGCTCTCGTCGTCACGACGTGCCAACAGACCGCCATGTACCTTGGGGTGCAGGGTCTTCACACGACCGTCACAAATCTCGGGGAAACCCGTTACATCGCTAATATTGATTACCTCAACACCACTGTCGGCCAAAAGCTTCATTGTGCCGCCTGTGGCAATAATCTCCCAGCCCAAAGCACGCAGCTGCTGTGCAAACTCCACAACGCCGGTCTTGTCGCTGACGCTAACTAATGCTCTCATTTTATTCTTTGTTTAATAATTTGCTGATTGTTTGAATATAAAGTTCGTGTTCTATTGAGTGAATCTTTGCCGTCACCTCCTCGATGCTGTTGCCATCGTACTCTATGGCACGTTGTGCAATGATGCGTCCGCCGTCGAGCGAAGAGTCCACATAATGGATAGTTGCACCATAGACCTTCACACCATACTCCATTGCCTGTTCGATGGCTCGTGCGCCCTTGAACGATGGCAGAAGCGACGGGTGGATGTTGATGATCCTGCCCTCGTAGGCCGATAGCAGCTCCTCGCCCACTATCTTCATGTAGCCCGCCAGGCAGATAAGCTCCACCTCTGCAGCGCGCAGTCGGCTGACGATCTCACGCTCATAATCGGCCTTCGAGGCATACTCCTTGGCCGAGAATACGAACGAGGGAATACCCATCCTCTGGGCAACCTCCACTACGCGAGCCTGGGGCTTGTCGCACACCATGAGTGCCACCTCGGCAGGTATCACACCCGCAAAAGCAGCCGTGGCTATGGCCTCGAAATTGGAGCCATAGCCGCTGGCAAAGATTGCTATTTTGTGTTTGGCGCTCACCTTATTTAATAGTTACGCCCTCACCCTCTACGATGCGACCGATAACCGATGCCTTCTCGCCTGCTGCCGAGAGGATCTCGATGGCCTTGTCGGCCTCCGCTGCGTCGAGTGCGATAACCATACCGATACCCATGTTGAAGATGTTGAACATCTCGCGGTGTGCTACGCCACCCCACTTCTCGAGGAAGCGGAATACGGGCAGGATCTCCCATGAGCCCTCGGTAACCTCTACGCCCTGACCCTCGGTGAGGATACGGGGGATATTCTCGTCGAAACCACCACCTGTGATGTGGCTGATGCCGTGAACGTCGCACTGCTTGATCACCTCCAGCACTTGCTTAACGTAGATGCGTGTGGGAGTCAGAAGCACCTCGCCCAGAGGCTTCTCGCCCAGGTCGGCGTGGGGCTGGTGAAGATCGAAGTTGTTATCCGATACGATCTTGCGAACCAGTGAGAAACCGTTTGAGTGAACACCGCTTGACTGGATACCAACCAATACGTCGCCCACCTTAACCTTCGTGCCGTCGATGAGCTTTGCACGCTCAACAACACCGCAGGTAAAACCAGCGATATCGTACTCGCCACCACCGTACATACCCGGCATCTCGGCAGTCTCGCCACC
>JAGBYV010000027.1 GCA_017628595.1 Alistipes sp. | reverse complement strand
TGGCGACTTCACGCTGGCGAAGAATATGGCCAAGTATCTCGACCGCCTCGATGTGCAGGGCAAGCTTACAAAGACGATTCTCTACAACCTCAATCCGCGCGATAATGAGATGGTGGCTACGATGATTGGTAACTTCCAGGATGGTGAGACGGCTGGCAAGATTCAGTTCGGTTCGGGCTGGTGGTTCCTCGATCAGAAGGATGGCATGGAGCGCCAGATGAATGCTCTCTCACTGTTGGGCTTGTTGAGTCGCTTTGTGGGTATGCTCACTGACTCGCGCTCATTCCTGAGTTATCCCCGTCACGAGTATTTCCGTCGTACACTCTGTAACCTTATCGGAGCCGATGTGGAGGCCGGATTGCTTCCCGCCAGCGAGATAGAGTTCCTCGGCAAGATGGTTGAGGATATTAGTTATAATAACGCCAAGAACTTCTTTAACTTCTAAAAACGTTATATAGCAAGGCTCTTTTGGCGTCTGGCTCGGCCTCGAAATCCTCATTTGCGCCAAGCAAACTGCGGTTTCTCGACCTTCGACCTGCCTCAAAATAGCCTCACTCTATAAGTTTTTTGTCGGGTATAGCAATTCATCGAAAAAATTACCCGTCTAACTCGAAGTTAGGCGGGTAAATTATTACAATTTGCGTTTTGGTACGAAGAAATCTTTTTCGGTCAGGCCACATCGGCGGGCAACCTGCTTGCAATATACCAGTCGACCGGTCTTCTCGTCACGTGTATCTGAGCCGAAGGTGAATTTCAGCCCTGCGCGTTTTGCCATCAGGATAAACTCCTCATCGGGCACACGCATCATATCACTGATCTCGATGGCTATATTGCGTGCTTTGGCGGCATCGATGATGGTTTGCAGGCGTTTCTTGGTCCATAGTTTCGGGTATTCACGCTCTATGCAGTAGGGCAGAAGCAGCGGGCACGCAAAAATATCTATCGGGTCATCACCCGCAAGAATCTGCATATAATGCTCCATATTGCGCTCCATAAAGGCCTCGGCATCGTCGATATATGTAGCATACTCCCACACCTGCACATCCTCGCCATATCCGTTGGCGTTGGGGATCATCTGCGGATCCATGGCGATGTAGTCGGCCTGAGCGATAATATCCTTCGAGAAATTCTTCGACCATCCGGGGCTCATAGGTTGCAGTCCCACATATACAGGGTAGGGCTTTATTGCATCGATATATGCCTGCATCTGCTCATCGTTGGTAATACCCCACGGTGCGACGTTCTCCATCACTCCAAAGGTTATGCCCATACGCTTTGATTTCTCGACAATCTGCTCAATGCTCTGCTTGTCAGAGCGATGTACGTGCAGATCCATCAGCGGGAAACTTGCGTTTGCGGGATTATGGTTTTCGGTGGCCGATACGGTGTTGAGTACACTATCTCCCACAATGGCACCTATGGCCATCGTGGCGGTTGTTTGGAGGAATGTTTTGCGATTCATAGTAGTGATTTTTAACAAAATTAATCACTACGCTCGAAACATGGCTTGATTTATATCAATTTCGTCACAGCAGGCCCGCTCTCACGCGGCTCAGCGACTCAGGAGTCATCAGCAGGTACGACGCTATATGCTTACCTGGCGCACGGCGTGCCGCCTCGGGATATTGACGCACGAAGGTCTCATAACGCTCGCGGGCACTCTCGAAACGCTGTGCATCGGTCTTGCGGAGCGACTCCACCAATCCATCCTCCAACAGTCGCACATACAACTTCATGATCTGCGGCGACTCATCACACAACCGTCGAAACTCATCAAAGGGGACATTATGCACCACGCCATCCTCCAATGCCTCGATCATCAGCGTCGTAGGCTCACGCATAAGCATGCTGTCCGTGCAATATACCACATCCCACTCGCAGCAGAAGTGCTCTGTAACCTCGATGCCGTTCTTGTAGTAGTATTGGCGGGTGAGTCCCTGCTCGACGATCAGGAAGTTGCGTGCTACCTGCCCCTCGGCAAGTAGTGTCTCGCCTTTGCTCACCTCCTGACGCACAAATATTGAGGCCAGCCGTTGGGCGGCCTGCTCGTCGAGCGTTGTGCCGAGGCGTGTAGCGAATTTATGGGCAATATCTACGGGTGTCATAGGAGTAAAAACGCCTGCTCGGATATTCGGGCAGGCGCATCTATTAAGTGTTGATTCTCTTACTTTGCATAACTTACCGAACGAGTTTCGCGGATAACGGTGATCTTCACCTGTCCGGGGTATGTCATCTCGTCCTGAATCTTCTTTGCAATATCGTGCGAGAGCAACTCCGACTCCTGATCCGAGAGCTTGTCAGCACCCACAATTACGCGCAACTCGCGACCTGCCTGGATAGCGTATGTCTTTACTACACCGGGGTATGAGAGTGCGATATCCTCCATCTCCTTCAGACGCTTGATGTAAGACTCGATAACCTCGCGACGATCACCTGGACGTGCGCCAGAGATAGCATCACATACCTGGATGATGGGAGCGATCATCGATGTCATCTCCACCTCATCGTGGTGAGCACCGATGGCGTTGCATACGTCGGCCTTCTCCTTGTACTTCTCGGCGAGTTTCATACC
>JAGBYV010000326.1 GCA_017628595.1 Alistipes sp. | reverse complement strand
GGTAAATGCCGCCGCTCAGGTGGAGAAGAATAATAAGGCAGCAGGTACTCGCGCTCGCAAGGCTGCTTTGGAGCTTACAAAGCTTTTGAAGGAGTTCCGTAAGGTATCTGTAGAGGAGGCTAAGAAATAATTTCGGCCTTTACTTACGTCTTAAAAAAAGAAAAGAGGTTGCTCACCACGTAGCAGCCTCTTTTTTTTGTCTATAGCTCGACCCCCGCCCGCTCAAGCAACGACGACTGATGGGCGTCGATGCCTATCTCCTCATTGAGCTCTATGGCCTCATTGTGGTCGCTCAGGTAGTAGCGCTTGGCCGAATTGTCGAAATGGGGACTTACGAGCGAAGCACCCTCCAGTACATATGGCGAGCCAATCGATGCCACATCGGCCATGGTGTGGAACAGGGAGTGTGTAGTTGCCACAGCCGCAGCATTTGCGTGGGCTGCAGTGGCCTTTACGGGGAAGAGCTCCCGATAGCGGGGTGAGAACCACGCCAGCGAGGCTACGTGCAGCTGGTAGTAGGTCGTGGTGGGTGAGGCGTGCAGAAAACGTCCCTGCACATCGTCGAAGAGATCTTCGCCGTGATCGGCACAGTAGAGCATTGCCGTGCAGGCGTTCTCGGCAGCCAGCGTCTCGATCACGGAGTTGAGAACATAATCCGTGTAGAGTGTCGAGTTGTCGTAGGCGTTGCGTATCATAAGGGCGTTCTTGCGCAGGATGGCCACATCGTCATCGGGTGTGAAGTGGGACCACTCGCGCGGATAGCGCTGATGATAGCTGAAGTGCGAGCCGTAGGTGTGCAGGATGATGAGCAGTCGCTCGGCGCGATCCTCCTTGATGATGCGCTTCAGAGCATCCACCGTAGAGTAGTCGTGCTGCAGTGCGGGCAGATACTCCACCACGTCGCTATCGCCGGCCAGGTGGTCGATCATAGCTCCCTGCGGCACCTGATTCGATATGAAGTATGTCTTGAAGCCCGCCTCCTTGAACAGTGCCGGCATACCCTTGCGACGGAATAGCTCCGCGTGCTCGGAGGTATGCACCGACGAGAGCATCAACGGCACGCTTTTGTGGGTGGTGTTGCTCTGCGTTGTTATCTGTCGGAAGAGTACTATATCGTCGCGCTGCGAGAGCAGGGGGTTGGTCTCTCGCTCGTAGCCATACATCTGCCACGAGGCTGCACGTGCCGCCTCACCGATAACCATAACGTAAATCTCCCGCTCCTCGGGCTCCGCATCTCGCTCGGCCTCGAAGCTGAAGCCTTCGCTTGTGGTGTGGAAGTTGGCTATCTTGTGTGCCTCCGATATTGCAAGCGCCATATTGTAGGCCACGTTGATGGGAAAGACCTCGTCGCGCAGTGTCTTGCGCACCTCACTGTAGCATCCGGCAAAGAGTGTAATGCAACCTGCGAGCAGAGTCGCCGCACCTCCGATTATCATCCTGCGGCGCATCCTATCGCCCAGACTGACCTTGCTTATGATGTGCTGCGTAGCCAGATACAGTAGCGGCAGATATATCACAAATACGGCTATCACCGAGGGGTAGATGTTGGCCAGCAGCTCGCCCGCCTCGCCCGTGTTGGTGGTCGTGAGGTTTAGGAACATATCGGCTGCCACAACCGAGTTGCCAAACAGATAGGATAGCACCACCTGAAAGGCACTGAAGAAGATAAATGGAAATGCCCACCAGGTCATTGCGCCCGAGCGGCGTGACAAGGCAGCCAGTATGGTGTAGAATCCGAGTGGCAGGAGCAGTGCCGATAGTGCCACCCAGAATGGGTTGTGTTCGGTATATGTCAGAATCACAACGGGTAGCATCAGCGCCGCGATGAGCGCACAGGCCATCAGTTGTGGGTTTAGAAACGTCTTGCGTATCATTAGAATGCTTCGTTTACATTAATTATTATGCCGCTGCATCGGCGCCCCAGACCATAGTCTATGCGCAGCGCCGTGCGCTCTCCAGCCTTCAGGCGCAGACCCACTCCGTAGGTGGGCAGAATCTCGCCCCAGTCGAAGGTCTTGAGCGACGAGAACACCGTTCCGGCACCTCCCCACGCCACAACGCCTATTGCTCCCCATACCTGCTGGCGCAGCTCTAACTGTGCCGTAGCCATCTTGCTGTTGGTGTAGCGACCGTAGTAGTAGCCTCGCATGCGGCTCTGACCACCCATCATGGGCCAGTAGAACCACGGCGTAGCCGACGACCATGCGTCGCCATAGAGGTCGAGCGCCGCCACAGCACCTTGCCATAGCGACTGGTAGAGGTTGGCCTGTGCCGTCACGTGCCACAGCGTCTGATTGAAGCTGCCCAGAGCCTTGGGACGCACCTCGCCCGTGAGCGAGAGGTATATGCCACGCGAAGGGTTGTATGCGTTGTCGCGCCTGTCGTAGCGCGCGGTGAGCGATAGGCCCGTAGTATATGTGCTCAATACGTTTTGTCCAGCCTTGTGGAGATACTCCTCGGCCAGCGGCTCGAAGTTATGCCCCTTGCCGTAGCGTAGATCCACTCCGGCACCAAGGTGCAGACCACCTGCGATGTGATGCAGATATGTGGCCGTGCCATTTGCTATAAGGTGGGTATATCGTGAGCGCTGATTGCTGGTGGCAGCCTCATAGCCCAATCCCCAGAAGCGGATGGGTAGCGATGCCACGCCAGCGTCATAGATCAGTCGGCCATTGCCACTGCCAAAGAGATGCTCGCCACCGAGTGCTACGCGATAGAACCCTTCGATGGATGCCATTGCGGTTGCGTGTGCCGAAGATTGGGGATAGTGTTCGCGGGTGCGATAGGTGGCCGAGCCCGTAAGCGTAAGCGCCAGGTTGGTCTCTGCGGTGTAGGCTATGCCTGCGTGGGCACTGAGCTGCACCTTCTCGCTCGATATCATAGGCATCGACATGCGAGAGGCTATGCGCTGCCACAGCGTAGGCTGTGATGCGCGATCCAGAGCCCTCTGCACGGCCATATAGTCGATATGCTGGGCATACGAACTCATAGCCGATGCCAAACAGAGCACCGGCAGGAGGATTCGACGTATGACCGCATTTACATTCACTTTATTTATCGGTAAGCCTCGATGAACTCAAAGAATTCATCCTGCTCCTTCGGGGTTAACTCTCCTTTTTTGCAATATATCAGCTCGCCCTGCTTGCTCACCACGATCAGCGCAAAGCAGTTGTTGCAGTCGCCCAGACCCCAAGCTCGTGCCAGTGTGCGGTTGTCGTCCGTCAGCACGATTGCCTTGTTCTTCTCCGTGCGCTTGCGAGCCATCGTGCGGATCAGAGCATTGGGCAGCATCGTATCCTTGAGGTTCAAAATACCAAAACCCTCGATGTTGGGGCCTGTGCAGGTGTGGCGTCGCTCCATCTCGTAGGTCAGCGCCTCGTTCTGCTTGTGCTTGTCGGGGTCGATATAGAAGAAGATGATGTTCTTCTCACCGAAGAATGGCAACGTCATAGGCTCGTTGTTCACATCCTTCAGCGTCACGTTCTCCACCTTGTGGGGCAGTGGCAGCATAGGTTGATTCTTCAAATCGTTTTGTGCTGAGGCTGTATAGGCAGTCAGAGCAAATAATAGGATAAGGAGTTGTTTTTTCATAATCACTTTATTTTTACAAATAAATTGGCGGTGCAAAAGTACTAAAAAATTTAGATGGCTGTACGCCGATATGAGCTTTTGACCTACAATTTGCCAAAAGTGAGCATTTTTGCCACATATCGAACCGTTTGCAGCGGTTTTTGTACTTGTACAAAATATGTGCAGTTTTGCCTACTTTGTCGGATTGTATTATATTTGCAAAAACAAAACAAGAGTAAGATATGAAGCAAAAGATACTTTTTGTCTGCCTCGGTAATATTTGTCGCTCGCCGGCGGCGCATGCCGTTATGCAGGCGGTAGTGGATCGTGAGGGGTTGCAGTCGCAAATCGAGATCGACTCGGCAGGTACATATGGCGGTCATGCGGGCGAACTGCCCGATCCGCGTATGCGTGCTGCGGCCAAGCCACGTGGCTATTCGCTCACGCATCGTGCCCGTCAGTTCCAGGAGGAGGATTTCTACGACTTCGATATGATTGTTGTGATGGACGATTCGAATTATCGCAATGTGGAGCGACTCTCGCCCGAGCGCAAGTGTATGTCCAAGGTGCGCCGCTTCGTGGAGTTCTGCAGCAAATATCCCGATCGCACATATGTGCCCGACCCGTACTACGAGGGCCGAGAGGGCTTCGAGCTGGTACTCGATATGCTGGAGGATGGCTGCGAGGGACTACTTGATGAGTTGCGCGGATAGAAAAAACGAGGATACCTAATCAGTTGGTATCCTCGTTTTTATTTGGCCTCACTTGAAGCCTTGCTACTTCTTCTGTTCGGGAGTTGACATGCGGCGATAGGTATTGGGCGTATAGCCTGTCACACGCTTGAAAGTGGTGTAGAAGTGCTCGGTCGATTTGAAGCTCAGCGCAAATGCAATCTCCTTGATCGACTCGCGTGTATTGGCCAGCAGATACTGCGCGTGGCGCAACTTGATCTCCATGAAATACTTTGCGGGCGGATGACCCGTGTAGTCGCGGAAGATCTTGCGGAACCACGAGTAGCTGATGTTGAGCTGCGTGGCCAGCGCCTCCAGGTCGATGTTCTGCGTCACATGCTCCTGCATGATGCTCTTGGCCTGCTCGACGATCTGGTCCAGACGGTCGGTCGATAGTGATTCGTTGCGAGCCATAAAGTTCACGATGCCGATCATGTGCATAACGATACCCGCCAGCATCTGCTGCGCAGCAGGGCGATCTACAGCAGCCACCTCGATGGCACGCTGATACAGGTCGATAAGCTCGCGGCTTAGACCAATGTTGAAGATTTGCTCATCGTCGGCAAACAACGCCTTGATGGCACGCTCGGCAGCATCGCCCGTAAAGCCGATGTAATACTCGCTCCAGCCTACATCGGGCGTAGGGCTGTAGGTGTGCCACTTGCCGGGTCGCAGGAGTATCATCGTACCTTTCGATACCTGATATTGCCCCTGCTCGGTAGTGAGCGTACCGCGTCCCTTTACGATGTAGAGCAGCTGATACTCGTTAAGCATACGTCCGCGCGCGGGATCAAATACGTATCCGTTGGGGTGGTTCGATGCCGGATACTCTTCGCCCGGCACTACCACCTGTGAGCCGACAACATTGACACCACATCCATACTGCAGATCGGTCTTGTTGGGGATAAGATAATGAAATTTAATTTCGGAAATTTTGGTTGTTTCGTCCATAAAGATTTATTTTAATATTTCGGGCAGGAATGAACTGATGATAAGTACCGCAAGGCCAGCTATAAGCACCGCGATGGTGCGCTTCGAGCATCCTTTCCACTCTTTGAGGATGATGCCCCACACGTTTGAGAAAACGACGTTGAGCGCCATCAGTATGCACCAGCTGAAGGTGAGCAGCGAAGCCGACTCGGTAAGAAAACCTTTACCTAAGCTCAGGCCAAAGAACTGGCTGTACCACAGCACACCAGCGAGCGCACAGAAGAGCACGTTGTTGGCCCATAGCGAGCTCTTGCCATAGTCCGAGAATGTGCGGTTGCGATAGTTCTGATAGAGGCAATAGATGGCATTGGTAGCAAAGCCACCGAGCGTAACCATAAACGTTGCGGGCAGAGTCTTGTAGATGTCGGCCGTAGCAGAGCCGAAGTTAAGCGGCTCGCCAAAGCCAAGACCGATGTTGAAGCACGCACTCATAAAACCGGCCAGCAGAGCCACGGCAATTCCCTTAGTAAAGTTAAAGTCCTTCACCGCCTCGCGCTTCTGCTCCTCCGAGAGCGACTGCGACTTCATGTGACCCGCCACACCAATGATGGCAATGCCTACGAGTGTTACCACCACACCGATGATAACCGATGCCGTAAGATCGCCCGCACGGCCAAGCAGCAGGGGAGTGAGTATTGTACCCAATCCGGCACAGGTGCCAAGAGCCAGCGACTGACCCAGAGCCACACCCAGATAGCGCATCGAAAGACCGAAGGTAAGACCTCCTACGCCCCACAATACACCGAACAGAGCGGTCAGGGCACTCTCCTTGGGATATGCTACGTAGAGCTCAAAGAGCGAATGGCCCTCGGGTACGGCAAGCATAGCGCCCGCAATGGGGAAGATGAGCCATGCGAATATGCCCTGCACGAGCCAGTATGACTCCCAGCTCCACGAACGTATCTTGTTGATGGGCACATAGCTACTCGACTGGCAGAATGCGCCCACCGCAATGATTAATAGTCCAATGATAATCTCCATAATGGGGTATTATTAGCAACGCTTTGATGTTACCTCAGCCTCATACTTGTTGATCTCGGCGATATACTCCTCGCCTACGGGCACGCCATTCTTCAGGCAGAACATATCCCATACGGCGTTCCAGGGCAGTGACTTGCACTCCTCGAGCATAGCCAGACGTTCGAAGCCGCGACCCTCAGCCTCATACTCGCGAAGCGTTGTGAGGGGCTCGAGCAGCGCCTGCAACAGACACTTCTGCGTAGCGCGAGCACCGATAACGTAGGCGCCGATGCGGTTGATCGAAGCGTCGAAGTAGTCCAGACCGATGTGTACACGATCCAGCGCATCGCAACGCACGATCTCCTTTGTCAGATCCAGCGTCTCGTCGTTGATGATTGTCACGTGGTCAGAGTCCCAGCGCACAGGGCGGCTCACGTGAAGCATAACCTCGGGTGTGAACAGAAGCAGCGATGACATCTTGTCGCCGATAGACTCGGTGGGGTGGAAGTGACCTGTATCGAGTGTCACCATGATGCCCTTCTGTGCAGCGTAGCCGATGTAGAAGTCGTTGCTACCCACGGTGTAGCTCTCCAGACCGATGCCGAATACCTTCGACTCCACTGAATCGCGCATCCACTCGTACTTCTGCTCCAGAATCTCGTCCAATGACTGCTTCAGGATGGCACGATACTTCATACGGTTAACGGTGAAGTCCTTCGAGCCGTCGTGAATCCAGATGTTGAGCATTGCGGGATCACCCTGACGGCGACCCATCTCGTCGGCAATGGCACGGCAACGCTTGGTGTGCTCAACCCAGAACTTGCGGATATCCTCCTTGGGGCTTGCCAGCGTGAGGTCCTCGCTCTTGGGGTGAGAGAACGATGTAGAGTTGAAGTCGAGCTTCATGCCGTTCTTCTCGGCCCACTGCATCCAGCTCTCAAAGTGCTTGGGTTCGAGCTGGTCGCGATCCACGGGACCCGTCTCGCGGAAGTCGGCATAGTTTGCGTGAAGGCTCAGGCGGTGGTTACCCGGCAGCAGCGATACAACCTTCTCGATGTCGGCCTGCAACTCCTCGATTGAGCGAGCCTTGCCCGGATAGTTACCCGTTGCCTGAATACCTCCCGTGAGTGCGCCGGCATTCTCAAAACCGTTCACATCGTCAGCCTGCCAGCAGTGCAGCGAGAGCTGAATGTTCTGCAATGTCTCCATTGCAGCATCTGTATCTACACCTATTGCGGCGTAACGCTC
This sequence comes from Alistipes sp., assembly GCA_017628595.1. GTDB lineage: Bacteria > Bacteroidota > Bacteroidia > Bacteroidales > Rikenellaceae > Alistipes. Next base: position 3,123 of record JAGBYV010000326.1, on the reverse strand, counting down.
CTTGGCGATCTCATACGCCTTTTCGATAAGTTCCTTTTTCATCTTTATATTTTTTTAGTTTTACAATTCTCTATATATGGTAAGATATTTCTCGTAAGCTGCATCCCACAGCTCCTTCTCTTGAGGTGTGAACTGCTCACGTGCGGGCAGCGACTGGGCGATCATCTGGCGCATCTGCTCAATTGAGGCAACTACGCCAGCCCACTTGGCCTGCATCATCACATTGCCAAGAGCCGTTGCTTCCGACGATCCGGTCTCCACCTTAAGGTTTGTGGCGTTGGCCGTATATTGGTTGAGCATATTGTTGCGCGCACCGCCACCAATGACTATCATCTTGCTCAGCGGCTCGGGTGAGAACTCGCCCAGCATCTCCACCACCTGACGGTAGCGCAGCGCCAGCGACTCGAATATGCAACGTACATACTCGCCCGTACTCTGCGGCGTGGGTTGATCGGTAGCCTTGCAATATGCGTTGATGGCCTCGATCATCGACTTGGGGTTGGCAAAGCAGGGCGCATCGGGGTTGATCAGAGAGCGGAACGGCTCCGAGGCCTCGGCCTGGGCGATGAGCGACGAGTACGACTGCTCCTCCCACTCTGTGCGCGAACGCTCCAGAAGCCACATGCCGCATATATTCTTCAATACGCGAATCGTACCCTCGATACCTCCCTCGTTGGTGAAGTTAAGCTCAAAACTGCGCTCCGAGATGATAGGCTCCCTTGACTCGATGCCCATGAGTGACCACGTGCCCGAGCTAAGGTATGCTGTGTCGTTACCCGAGAGTTGTGTGCCTGCCACAGCCGAGCCGGTGTCGTGACCAGCAACGGCCACAACGGGAATTGAGCCCAATCCGGTGAGTGAACGCACCTCCTCGGTGAGTGTGCCGGTCTTTTGGCCGGGCATGGTGATGGGGCCGAAGTTCTCCTCCTTCAGACCAAGCAGCGAGAGAATATCCTTGTCCCAGCACTTGGTGCGGGGGTCGATCATCTGCGCCGTCGAGGCGATGGTGTACTCGGTTATCATATTGCCCGTGAGCAGGTATGCCAGCGCATCGGGAATGAAGAGTATCTTCGCGGCAGCCTCCAGCGCCGAGCAGTGGTTGCGACGCAGCGTGTCGAGCTGGAAGACGGAGTTGAAGTTCATGATCTGTATGCCCGTTTTTTCGTATAGCTCGTGGCGAGGCATACGCTCGAAGAACTTTTCGGGGGCATCGGTAGTGTGCGGATCGCGATAGCAGTAGGGCAGTCCCAGCATCAGGCCATCCTCACCGAAGAGTGCAAAATCCACACCCCACGTATCAATTCCGATTGAGGTGATTGCCACCTTGCGCTCGGCCACCTTTTTCAGACCCTCGATTACAGATTTGTATATAGCCGGCAGATCCCAGTAGAAGTGCCCCTGCATCTGGATGATGGTGTCGGGAAAACGATGGATCTCCTCCATCTCAATGGTGCCATTGCTCAGAGAAGCAAGAATCACACGTCCGCTCGTTGCGCCTAAATCTATGGCGACAAAATGATGTATATTCATTAAAATCGTAATTTTTAGCTAAAAATCGTTTTGATTAACAAAATTACGCCTTTATTTTTATTTTGATATGGAAGATAGTGATTTTATTACTTTCTATTTTGATATAGATTTTTTTTAATAATTCTGCGCTCCATTATGTGCTTCAGTGCTGGAATAGGCCGTATAGCGCTCCGTAAAGGTACGTGGCGAGGGTTTTAATATTATAAATTATGATACTTTTTGATTTTTGACATTGCTCTGCGCCTGCTTACATTATGAAACTGCGTTTTGCCGCGAGGATGTAAAATCTTATGATTTTCGCCCTTGTGCGCTATTCCAAATAACAAAATATTTTTCTACCTTTGTCGCACCAAAGATGAAAAACGAGGATAAAATTTCGCGCAAGTTAAGCCACGAGCGACGTATCGTTGCCGATATGATAGCTCTGTATTGCCGTAAAAAGCACGGTGGCAGGCAGTTATGTGATGAGTGTCGTGCCCTTGCTGAGTATGCCGACAGCCGCACTTTGGCCTGCCCGCATATGGCGCAGAAGACATTCTGCTCGCAATGCACAACGCACTGTTATCGCAAGGATATGCGCGAGATGATTCGCCAGGTGATGCGCTTCTCGGGTCCGAGGATAATATTTTATCACCCCATAGCGGCACTTCGTCATCTGTGGTACTCGAAGATAAGAAAAGGTTAAATTCAAATTATACGAAACGATGAAACAGGATAATCAGATTTTCGATCTCGTTGCCGAGGAGCGCGCTCGTCAGATGCGTGGCATCGAGCTTATCGCATCGGAGAACTTTGTAAGCGATCAGGTCATGGCAGCCATGGGTTCTGTTCTGACCAACAAATATGCTGAGGGCTATCCCGCAGCTCGCTACTATGGCGGTTGCGAGGTAGTGGATAAGGTTGAGCGCCTGGCTATCGAGCGTCTGTGCGAGTTGTACGGTGCCGAGTATGCCAACGTGCAGCCCCACTCAGGTGCACAGGCCAATATGGCTGTATTCTTTGCAGTGTTGAAGCCCGGCGATACATTTATGGGCTTGGACCTTGCTCACGGCGGTCACCTTTCACACGGTTCACCCGTAAATATGTCGGGTATGTACTTCAATGCCGTTGGCTACCAGCTCAGCGAGGCAACGGGTACTATCGACTACGAGGATATGGAGCGCAAGGCTATGGAGCACAAGCCTAAATTGATCGTTGGTGGAGCTTCGGCTTACTCACGCGAGTGGGATTACAAGCGTATGCGCGAGATCGCCGACAAGGTAGGTGCACTGCTGATGGTAGATATGGCTCACACAGCAGGTTTGATCGCTGCTGGTGTGCTCGACAACCCTGTTAAGTATGCTCACATCGTAACATCTACAACTCATAAGACTCTGCGTGGTCCTCGTGGTGGTATCATCCTCATGGGTAAGGACTTCGAGAATCCCTGGGGCTACACAACTCCCAAGGGTGTAGTGAAGATGATGTCGCAGATTCTGAACTCGGCAGTATTCCCCGGTATTCAGGGTGGTCCCCTGGAGCACGTTATCGCTGCTAAGGCTGTGGCTTTCGGCGAGGCATTGCAGCCCGAGTATAAGGAGTATCAGAAGCAGG
>JAGBYV010000325.1 GCA_017628595.1 Alistipes sp. | reverse complement strand
GGTAGATGGAGTTGCGCTCCTCGCGTGTACGCACCTCAAAGTGCTCCCCTACGGCTGCCTGTAACTGCTCGGCAAGGCGCTGCGGCGAGGCTCCCTCGCGCAGGCGAATCTCCACAGCCGAAGCACGGTCGGCATAATTAAAGAGGCTCTGCGCCGCTGAGAGCGAAGTGATCACCAGCGAGCGGTTATCCTCGTCGATGGAGTAGATGCCGGCAATGGGCAACTCTCGGCGCGTATAGCCTCCCACGGGTAGCAGCGTAGATATACGCGTGCGGTTGATGGCATAGAGTTGCATGCTTTCGCCGATGGCGGTCGTGCGCAACGACGAGAGATCCTGCATCACACCATGAGCCGCAACAACGTAGTCGTCCTGCTCCACAAGCGTTTTGAACTCGCCCACAAGGATATTATCCGCAACAGGTACTACGGAGGTATACTTCTCATCCACACCTCTGAGCTGCACTACGGCGCGGTTATCGCCTATCTGGGCAAGAGCACTCTGCTCCAGGATGAAAGAGTATTGCTCGACATCGGCCTGACCATCGAGCAGCTCAGTGGGTAACTCCTCAACGCGAAAGGTTGTACCCTCGCGTGGGGTGATACTCAGATCGGGATCTACACTCTTCATGTTTTCGAGCGCCATACGCTCCAGTCCATTAAATATCGAGAGCAGGAGAATGATGGCCGCAACGGGTATGGCCATAGCCACTATGCTCACGGCCGAGATCATATTGATCACAGAGTGTGACTTCGGCGAACGGACATAGCGCCCTGCTATAAGATATTTAAGGCTCGACAGCACTTGCTACAGGGGTTTACTCCTTGAGCAGAGAGTCAATATTCTCGATATACTCGAGCGAATCGTCAAGGAAGAATTGCAACTCGGGCACGATCTTGAGCTGGTTGCGGATACGCTTGCCCAGCTCGCGGCGGATAAACCAGTTGTTCTTCTCCAGCTCCTCCATTACGGCGGCGTTGCGATCGAAGGGGAAGATGCTGAAATATACCTTCGCATAGGCGAAATCGGGCGACACGCGCACGGTGGTAACCGTGATCATGGCACCTGCACCCAGGCCGCGACACTCCTTCTGGAGAATCTCGGCGATGTCGCGCTGAATCTGACGCGCAATCTTCTGTTGACGTGTAGTCTGCTGTTGTTCCATATTATTTATTCGTTTTTTATGCTTAACGTGTATATCGCTAACTATTCTTTCTTATCATCGCATACCTTGCGGACCGTGTCCGCATTTACAAATCTGACCCAACGCCGCCATTAAGGCGAAAGCAAAGTATGCTCGCATACTCTGCTGAGCCGAGGCGGTGAAAAGCCTCGTATGTGGATTACCCCCACACCCCCGCCTCAGGCAGGGGCTTTGGTCGCCGCAAGCGGCTCCGAAGTGGAATGACCAAAGGTTATACGGTTTTCCTGTACTCTTTTAACGGCCTGAGGTCGAAGTTCCCTGCTGGAAGCGGAACTCCTTGCTCGAACGGTCGCGCTTGGGCGGCTTGTAGAACCACTCCTCAAAGCCCTCCTTATTGAAACGGTAGGCGAGCGTGACGCTCAAGTTGAGATTATCAATGGGCGAACGCAAGGGCGTGGTGAGGAAGGGATTCTCGGCGCCATCGGTTGCGTTGTCGTAATATTTGTTCATGTTGCGCATAAGGTCGGCATAGCCGAAGTAGTAGCGGGCACGCACACCCAGCTCATAACGGCCAAAGAGAAGGGCAAAGCCTCCGCCGCCGGCAAGACCATAGTTCCAGCGGTTATCGCGCTCAAGACGCCAGTCGTATGGGCCGGTAATGCCCGTATCTTCGTACTTATAGTCGCCGCCGAAGTTATACGAGAAGGTGAGCGCCGCCTCCAGATAGAGGCGAACATGGTTCTTGGCAAGATAGACGTGCGGCTGCCAGACGATGGGCAGCATGATGGAGTTAAGGTGGCGGGTATAGAAGTTGTACTCGCGTATCTCCTCGCCACGATCGTCGATCGAAGAGGAGTAGGAGTAACCATGCGAGAATCCGCGCTGCATAAACTCCAGATCAACACCCACGGCTCCGACAAAGCGTGGCAACGAGTAGTAACGCCACGAGATACCGAAATTCATATCGCCGATCAGAGGTTTCATCTCATACTTGGGATAGAAGCGTGCCGTCGAGGCACCCAGACCGCCCGTAATACCCAGCGTATGCTGTGCCCACGCACCGGGAGCGATGGCCATCAATAACGCCAGCAGTGTATATTGTATTATCTTCTTCATAGACTAGATCTGTTTTTCGTTAGCGGGCTCTTACTGCCGATGATGAACCCATGCGTGATGACATGCTACTGCTGCCACCCATTGCGCCACCCATAGCGCCACCCATCATGCCGCCCATAGAGCCTATGCCCGTTGAGCCATGGTTGTGGTTGTGCGAATCACCCGATGCGGCCTCCTCGCGGCGCTTCTCGGCCTCCTTTTGCAGACGCACCTGCTCGCGACGGTTGAGTTGCTCGATGAGCTGCTCCATAGTAACGGGAGCAAAGAGCGTTGCCATATCGAGCGAGAACTCGAACTCCCAGCCAGCCTTCATCGTGAACAGCTCATCCTCCTGCTCATTCTTATAGAGCTCGGCACGCTCGCTCTGACGACGCTCCACCAGATTGCCCGAATCCCAGCGGCCATTGCCGTTGAGATCCTCAACGATGCGGATACGCATATCGCCCGTGGGGACATAGTTGATCGTATGCACGCCGGCACCGATATGCGGGAACTCGCGCTGCACCTCATTGCGCTCGCTGAGCAGCTGGATGATATATTGCGCTCCCTCAGAGCGGGGCTTGACGTCGAGTCGCAGGGTTGCGAACTTGGCTATGTCGGCAACGGTAAAGCTGAGCTTAAGCGAATCATTACCCTCGCCCGTAATGTCGGCCAGAGCATCGGTGGGGATGTAGAGCTGGTAGTTGCGGCCTGCTTCCCAACGCGAGTGCATACGCCACTTGCGCGGCGAGAGCGAATCGGGCCTAAAGGTTACGCTCTCGCGTACCGTGTCGCGCTTATCGCTCCATGAGCGGAGCTCAAAGGCCAAAGAATCGAACTTGGAGAGCGGTGTGGGGAACTCAAACTCGAGATCCTGCTCGGGGTTGATCTCCGTATTGGTGGTAGGCTTTACAAGGCGGAACGTAGAAGGACGTGGCGGCTCTCGCCACTCGCGGCCCTCAGCCTCGGCACGGGCACGCTGACGCTCCAGACGTTCGCGCTCGCGCTCCTCCTCGCGGCTCTCGACTCTACGCCACGCAAGACGCAGCTCCTCGGTCTCGGGACGCAGCACACGCAGCGAGTCGTGCTTGAGGTATGATACAGAGCCACGGATGGTGTCGGGCAACGACTCCGAGGCAACATTGAGCCACAGCGCCATAGAGTCGCGCTCGTCGCTCAGGTATTCGTAGATGATCTTATCCGAGGGGATGCCATCCAGCTCCAGTTTGCTGATCTGGGGATGTGCTCCGCCAAACGAGAGGATTATCTTATGCTGCTCGGGGCGCAGTTTCTCACGCAGAGTCTGACGGCGGAAACTCACATCGGTAAACAGACGCAGGTAGATCTGCGGATCGGCCGAGGGGTAACGGCGCACAGAGTCGTACCAGATGGCAAACGAGGGCATCTGGGCGGGGTTATAGGTATCCTCCAGAAAGCCCACCATGTCGATCGAAGGCTCGTAGGACTGGTTTTCGTTCTTGTCCCAATAGGCATATACACGATATGGCACAGGTTTCAGGTTCTGTGCGATGAAGATACCGTTGCGCTGCGAGCGGGCGATCTTCGAGGGGCGGAAGTTGAACATCGTAGAGTCATACTCCTTAGGCTCGGGAACAGAGTCGGCCTCGAAGAAGCAGATGTAGGTGCGACCCAGCGAGTCGGCCTTCTGGCTATCCTCGGTATAGCCCGACATATAGAGCGAGTCGATGGTGGAACCCGTAGAGAAGACATAACGCAGACCGTGCAACGGGTTACCCTCGTTGTTGTCGGCAACCGATGCTCCGAACTCGATGGCATAGGTGGTATTGGGCTCCAGCGAATCGGGCTCAAGGGTGATCTGAATGCCACGGCCACGCACCGCAACGGTGGGTTTCTTCTTCATTGCGGGCGAGGTGTAGAGTTCCTTCTGCTGATCCTTAAGCTGAACATACTCGTCGAAGGCCATATAGATGCGCTCATCGCGGAAATTGGTGGCATTGAGCATGGGTGTGACTGTCACTACGTTGGGTGCCAGCGAGTCGCGAGGGCCACCCGTAGGGTTGCCTATCGAAGCACAACGCGTAAGAAATGCACCCGCAAAGAGCAGGAGCACAGCCACCGACGCCAGACGCGTCAAGGGGGTGATATGTTGTTGTCTGAAATTCATCATCTGTAAAAATTATTACTCGCCACTGGGCGCCACATAGAAATCGTTTCGTATCATCCATCCCGACGAGGAGTGCGACATGCGCCACGAGGCCATGTAGAGTTTGGTATCGACCGCAGGCAGATTCACCGGAAGCTCATACTTGCGGTAAGCATAGAGCTTAAGCGACGGATTCACCAACACCATCATCGAAATGGGCTGCTCCAGACGTATCGAGGCGGGATAGGGCAACGAGGCATCGAACGTACCCACGACATCGGGCGTGGAGAGCACCTCGCCTGTAGTCTTATTGGTGATGCGATGGGCAAGGGCATCCTCATACGAGAGAACACTCCACTCGGTAGTATCGACATAGTAGGCGAAGGTCTCCACCGCCGACGAGGGCTCTATCTCACCATCGGCCACACTCTGATCGTAAACGGCGATGTTGAAGTCCGTATACGAGACCACATCCTTAAAGCATGAGTGCAGGCACGCAGCACCCACCACAAGCATTACGATATATCTGAAACACTTTATCATAACTTATCTCTTCTCTTTCAACTCAAAGTAAATATCCTTCAGGCTGCGCCCCAGCAGAGGGTGACGAAAGTCAGCCATAATCTCGCACAGCGGCTCCAGCGCAAACTCTCGCTCGTGCAGTAGCGGATGCGGCACCTGAAGGCGTGGCAGGCAAATAACCTCCTCGTCGCAGAACATCACATCGACATCCACAATGCGCGAAGCGTAACGCTCGCCCGAGAGCTCCTTATCCCTGGCCTCCTGCTCGCGGTTGCGGCCAACCAGCTGCTCCACCCCAAGAGCTGCATCCAGCACTTCGATAGGCGAAAGCGAGGTCTCCAGCGTCAAAGCCTGATTGGCAAAGGGCTCCGCGGAGGAGAATCCCCACGCCGTGGAGGTGTATATGCGTGAACGGCTAACGATCTCTCCCACACGCTCGGCCAGAAGTGCGGCCGTGCGATGCAGTATCGCTTCGCGGTCGGGGGCATTGCTGCCCGTAAGCAGGGTCACACGCATCACTTCAGGCGGTTAATCTGTTTGCTGACCGAGAGCGCGAAGTGGGTGAAGATTATGCGGGGGTTACCATTCTGGCTCACCTGACGCATAGCCTGCTCGATCTCTCCGATCAGGAACTCGATATTCTGATTGCCAATAAAGGGGGCAAACTTATTGCAAAAGGCAGCCTCCTCACCCCACAGATAACTTATCTGACCCAAGCCTGCGTGCAACATATAACTCTCACGCAAAAGGCGAGCCGCATGGCGCAGCATTGAGCGCTGCTGCTCGCGTGTGAGGGTTGCCACCTCGTCAGCCCAGTCGATGAGTTCGAGGTGTTTATCGTTATACGAGAGACGCATAAGACGGCAGAAGAGATCAAAACTCTCTCTTCGCACGGCATCCTCCTCGCCACCCGTAAGGCGACGCATCTCAATCAGATCACCAGCAGCCAGACGAGCCATATTGCGGCGCTGCTGCTCATCGCCCGCAGCCATAGGCATCAGATCCTCCACCGTAAGGCGCGGCACAGCGACCTCCTGTGTTCGCGAGATGATGGTCGGAAGCAACAAATCCGGCCGCTCGCTCACCATCAGGAAGATGGTCTTCTCCCACGGCTCCTCAAGGATCTTGAGGATTTTGTTGGCGGCCTCGTCGTTCATCGTCTCGGGCAACCATATGAGCATTATCTTATACTCCGATTCGAACGACTTGAACGAGAGGCGACGAATAATCTCATCGGCCTCCTTCGCCGAGATCATACCTCGCAAGGTCTTGCCCAAGTCCAGCCTATCGTACCACTGCTGGGGTGTGAAGTAGCCCGCAGTATCGGCTATGCACTCCCTCCAGCGCGGCAAAAACTCTGCACTGAGCACCACCTCGCCCGACTTCTTGCCCTGCTTGTTTACGGGGAAGACAAAGTGAAGGTCGGGGTGCGCCAGTGCCGCTGTCTGCTGACAGCTGGGGCAGACGCCACACGAGTCACCATCCTTGCGGTTGGGACAATTCAGATACTGGGCATAGGCTATGGCCAGAGGCAAAGCACCCGTACCCGCCGCACCCGTAAAGAGCTGGGCGTGGCTGATGCGACCTCGATCGACGCTCGCGGCAAGATGACGCTTAAGTTCCTGTTGACCTATGATATCGGCAAATTTCATCTTATTCAGTTATCTCTTTTACGCTGATAATACGCACATCCTCGATGGGACGATCCAGCGAGTCGGTAGCCGAAAGCTGAATCTTATCAACCACATCCAGTCCGCTTACTACGTGACCAAAGACTGTATATTGGCCCTCGAGGTGGGGTGTGCC
>JAGBYV010000324.1 GCA_017628595.1 Alistipes sp. | reverse complement strand
GCAATGGCCCGCTGCTCGTAAGACGCAAGGGCGAAAGTGAGGCTATACGTCACGTTATTGTCCCCGGTCTGCATACTACAGCTAATGCCTTGATGCAAAGGCTCTTCCCTGAGGTGGAGAAGCGTACGCCTATGCTCTTCTCGGAGGTTGCAGCTGCCGTGGAGCGAGGCGAGGCCGATGCGGGTGTGCTGATTCATGAGGGTCGCGTTGTCTATGAGCGCCGTAACCTGGAGCTTGTGGCCGATCTTGGCCTTGAGTGGGAGGCTCGCACTAATCTGCCCCTGCCGCTGGGAGGCATCGTCATAAAACGCGATTTGCAGCACTCTCTGCGCGAGAAGGTGGAGCGCGTGTTAAGACGCAGTATCGAGTATGCCTTTGCCAATCCTATGCTCTCGCGCGAGTGGGTCAAGGCTCACGCGCAGGAGATGGAGGACGATGTGATTGACAAACATATAGCCCTGTTTGTGAATGATTTTTCGCTCTCATTGGGTGATGATGGGCGAGCGGCAATGCAACGACTCACGGCGCTACAAGAATTCTGATAAGTAACGAAAAATTCTCTCTCTTTAGAGAGAGTTTTTTTTTGTTTATGGAGGATGCGAAAAAAATCGCACTAAAACGTTGCAAACGAAAAAATAATATCTAACTTTGCCTTTGCAAACGGTTCTCGTGCGCCATCGGCTCACGGGAATAATAGGGAATCCGGTGCAAATCCGGGACAATGCCTGTTGCTGTAAGTTCCTCTTCGGGGCGCACGTCGCACGAAGTTAGTCTGTAACACTCTTTGCCACTGACGGCTGAGCCGTTGGGAAGGCGTTGCAGATGGAATAAGTCAGAAGACCTACCTTTTGCTTTTTACAAGATTTGTGACCTGCAGGACTACGGGACAAGTCAAAACTAATTTTTATCCGTTAGATATTTCTGTTTAATCATCCACCGCGGGGATGGCAAGCAAAAGGTAGCCTGTATTGGCTCTACGGCAAAATGAGGTTTTGAGTTAATTTTTTGGTTCTGCTCCACAAGCAAACTAATTAATTAACTTAAATTTTTTTTGCTATGGAGAGAAAAGAGTATGTGCAGCCTCTTGTCGAGGTGTTGGAGATCGAGGTCGAGAAGGGCTTCGCAACAAGTGGTATCCCAGGAGAGGCTGGTGGTAATGCTGGTGGCTCAGGATGGAGCGACTGGAATTAGTGTAACTTAAAACGAAAAAGCAATGAAGAAGATTTTATCTTTTCTGGCAGTTGCTGCACTCGTTGTAAGTTGCAGCAAAACAGATGAGGCACAGCCTTCGTCTTATATCGTTACTGGCCATACTACGGCCAGTACGCGAGTCGAGTTTGACTCTTACATGGATCTTGGTAGTTTTAAAACGATGGACTTCCGTTGGTCTGCTGGCGATAAGATTTGGGTTGGTTCACAGCAGAGCGAGGCTCTTAGGGAGGGCGGTCAGATGGAAGCAGAATTTGCCTTGCCGAGCGCACCGCAGGAAGATGATGTAGTTATTTACAATATGATGGCTACAAAGGCCTCAAATGCTTCAACAGCCGTTGTCCCCGCCGAGCAGGATGCGTCAAAGTCGCTTGGCGTTAATGGTGCTTTCTGTGTAGCCGACTATTTCGATGGTAGTGATTTTATAATCATGCACCATACTAACTATCTGTGGTTCAATGTTAAGGCTCTGCCCTCGGGTGCTACGCTTAAGTCTATCCGCCTGGATGCTGGCGACGCTGTCGTAGCAGGTTCAGCTGCCTGGGAAGGTTATAACGCTTGGGGCGCGGTTAGCAACGCAAGCTCGATTATCAACCTCAAAGTGAATAAAAGCTCTGTTGGTAGCGACGAATATATTGCAATGGTTATTCTGCCGCCCGCTGATATGACGATTCCGTCGGCTACTATTACCTACGAATTGAGTATCGCAGGTGAGACAAAATACTATGAGCAGACTCTTGGCTCAAAAACTTTCCAGACGGGCGAAATTGCAAGGGTTACGGTAGATTTGTCTAAGGTCGAATTGTATGAGATGCGCACCCTTACCTTTGAGGGCGATTACTGGACATCATTGATCTCAGATAGCGAGTACGGCAATGGCAACGGTCATTACAGATGGTATGATGAGGGTAATACAGAGCTGTTGTTCTATCCTAATCCAAATTCAATGTTCCCTGGTTATGGTGGCCACGCGATTTCAAATTACACGGGTAGCGATTTGTCGGTTGGTGATTATATGCACGACTTGCAGGCATACAATGTGACAGGCGGAGCCAATGGTTCGGAGAATTTCTGCGTACACTTCGGATATATCGATGACTCGGGCTATGGTATGCAAAACGAGATGGTGGGCTTCGAGTTCGACGATGGCAAGGCGCATACGATAGAGAGCATGTATGTGACCAATACTACATATGTCTATAACCTTTTGGAGAATGGCGATGGTTGGCAGGTGCCTACAGGTGCTGGCGATGATAGCTGGTACAAGGTCGTTGCCTATGGCTACGATAGCGTAGATGCAACGGATGATGAGTATATTTCATCAGCTGAGTTTACCCTTTGGGCCGATGGCGAGGGCGTTAAGGAGTGGACAAAGTGGGATTTGTCAGGCCTTGGAAAGGTAAAAAAGGTGAGATTTAATCTTATCGGCAGCCCCGACCTTTATGGTGATTATGGTCTTGGCGTTGCGGGCTACTTTGCCTACGACGATGTTGTAGTAAGATTTTAGAAAAGATAATTGAATGAGAAAATTCAGATTTGTGTGTGCAGTGTGTATGGTGATTGCGTCGGCTTGTAATAAGTCCGAGGTGATCACCATCACCGTTGAGGATCATTACCGTGCCGCTACCGACTCCTCGTCGGATAAGTGGAGCGCTGTAATGGAATATACCCCTGCGCCGGGGCAGTTTATCGGCGAGACCAAGTCGGGTGGCTTCACGGGTGAGGAATCAACCTCTGCCGATGCGGTTGCGTATGCCGAGAGTCGTCTGAAAGAGAATAAATTTGTATCTTTGGGCGGTTTTGGCGGCTACATTGTCGTGGGCTTCGACCATAGCGTCGATAACACTACGGGCTACGACCTCGCCATCCGTGGCAACGCCTTCGATGGCTCGTCCGAGCCGGGCATAGTGTGGGTATCACGCGACGAGAATGGTGATGGCCTTGCCAACGATGTGTGGTACGAACTTGCGGGTAGCGATACTATGGCTGAGACTACCATCCGCTCCTACTCGGTGACCTACTACCGTCCCGAGGCTGACGGTCAGCCTGTACGCTGGATCGACAGCGAGGGCACAGAGGGCGAGATTGACTACCTCAGCTCTTTTCACAAGCAACCCTCATATTACCCGACGTGGATTGGCAAGGATAGTTATACCCTTACTGGCACTCGCCTCGAGGCTCGCAACTACGATAAGTCGGGCACAGGCACAATGTGGGTACAGCCTGCATATGGATGGGGCTATGCCGATAATTTCAGTGCCGAGGACTATGTCGAGGATGATAAGTCGCTCAACCTCTTCGATATAGCCAATGCTATCGACCGTGATGGTCTGTCGGTTGAGTTGGAGTATATCGATTTTGTGAAGGTGCAGACCGCCTGCAACGCCAAGAGCGGTTGGCTGGGCGAGCAATCGACCGAGGTTGTGGATTTTTTGGATTACGGATTAATGCTTAAACGCAATGAATAACATTCTGCGATTCATAGCACTTGCCACGTTGCTGCTCACTTCGTGTATGAAGTGGGAGTATGGCAATGAGGAGAGCTTTGAGGCTGCCTCGTGGGGATTGTTTATCACCAACGAGGGCAACTTCCAGTATGGCAATGCCTCGCTTTCGTTCTACGACCCTGCGACAGGCGAGGTCGAGAACGAGGTCTTCTATCGTGCCAACGGCATGAAGCTGGGCGATGTGGCGCAGTCTATGGTCGTGCACAATGGTGTGGGATGGATCGTGGTGAATAACTCGCATGTAGTCTTTGCCATCGACCTCAATACCTTCCGTGAGGTGGGCCGCATCACTAACCTCACCTCACCGCGTTATATGCACTTCATCTCGGACGATAAGGCCTACATCACCAATATCTGGGATAACCGCATCACAGTGGTCAATCCCCGTACCTATCAGATTACGGGCTATATCGAGTGCCCTGCGATGACTATGGAGACCGGCTCCACGGAGCAGATGGTGCAGTGGGGTGACTATGTATATGTAAACTGCTGGTCATACCAGAACCGCATCCTTAAGATTGACACCCGCACCGATAGCGTTGTCGATGAGCTGGAGGTAGGCATCCAGCCCACCTCTCTGGTGCTCGACCGCAATGGTAAGATATGGACTATCACCGATGGCGGCTACGAAAGTTCGCCCTATGGCTATGAGGCGCCGTCGCTCTATCGTATTGACGCTGCAACGTTCCGTGTTGAGCGTGAGTTCCCCTTTGCTTTGGGAGATGCCCCTTCGGAGGTGCAGATCAATGGCGCGGGTAATAAGATCTATTGGCTCAACGAGGATGTGTGGGAGATGGATGTGGAGGCTGAGCGTCTGCCCGTGCGCCCCTTCCTGGAGCAGAGGGAGACGATATATTACGGCCTGACGATTGATCCCCGCTCGGGCGAAGTCTATGTTGCCGATGCTATTGACTATCAGCAGCAGGGTATGATCTACCGCTACTCGCCTGAGGGAGAGTTGCTTGATGAGTTTTATGTGGGAATAATACCGGGTGCTTTTTGCTGGAAGTGATGAGACGACTATTTATATATATACTTCTTTGGCTCTGTTGCGCTCCCATCGTGTGGGCGCAGGATGATGTGCGCCGCAACATAGCTATCAGGGAGGTTACCGTCTATGGTCAGCGACCGATGAAGGATATTGGTGTGCAGCGCACCCGCATCGATTCGGCTGTGCTGAAGGAGAATGTGTCACTCTCGATGGCCGATGTGCTGGCTTTCAACTCCTCAATCTTTGTGAAGAGTTATGGCCGTGCTACGCTTTCGACCGTAGCTTTTCGTGGCACATCACCCTCGCATACGCAGGTGACATGGAACGGCATGAAGATCAATAGCCCGATGCTCGGCATGACCGACTTCTCGATGATTCCCTCATATTTCATCGACGATGCGTCGCTTCTACATGGCACATCGTCGGTAAATGAGACTGGAGGCGGACTGGGCGGTGCCGTGCGCCTGTCGACCAAGCCGGCACAGGCCGATGGCTTTGGCTTGCAGTATGTGCAGGGAGTGGGTTCGTTCAAGACCTTTGATGAGTTTCTGCGTCTGACCTATGGCGATGATCATTGGCAGGTATCGACCCGAGCCGTCTATTCATCCTCTCCCAACGACTATAAGTATCGCAACCGCGACAAGAAGGAGAACATCTACGACGATGAGATGAATATTATCGGTAGTTACTATCCCATCGAGCGTAACCGCAGTGGTTCGTATAAGGATCTGCATCTGTTGCAGGAGGTATATTATAATACCGGACGTGGCGACCGCTTCGGACTGAATGCGTGGTATATCAACTCCAACCGTGAACTGCAGATGCTCACGACCGACTACGGCGATGCCGCCGACTTCGACAACCGTCAGCGCGAGCACACCTTCCGTGGCGTGCTGTCGTGGGATCATCTGCGCAGCGACTGGAGACTTGCTGCCAAGGCGGGCTATATCCACACCTGGATGGCATACGACTATGAGCGTGACCCGGGCAATGGCGTGATGCAGACTATGACCCGCTCGCGTAGCCGCATCAATACCTTCTACGGACAGGCCGATGGCGAGTATTATCTCGACAAGTGGCTCTTCACGGCATCACTCACGGCTCACCAGCATATGGTCGAGAGCCGCGACAAGAACATCATCCTGCAGCAGGGCAACAAGGCCATTGTGGGTTACGATACCAACCGCATGGAGCTATCATCATCTCTTTCGGCCAAGTGGCGTCCTACCGACCGTGTGGGCATCTCTGCCGTGCTGCGTGAGGAATTGTTTGGAGATACATTCTCGCCGCTTATTCCCGCCCTCTTTCTCGATGGTGTGATCTCACGGCGAGGCAATATTATGGCCAAGGCGTCGGTGTCGCGTAACTATCGTTTCCCCACACTCAACGACCTCTACTTCCTCCCGGGAGGTAATCCCGACCTTAAGCCCGAGCGAGGCTGGACCTACGATGCGGGTCTTTCGTTTGCAGTGGGGCGTGAAGGCGTATATTCGCTCTCGGGCTCGGCTTCGTGGTTCGATTCCTATGTCAGCGACTGGATTCTCTGGCTTCCCACCACGAAGGGATTCTTCTCTCCTCGCAACGTGAAGGATGTGCACGCCTATGGTGTGGAGTTGCAGTCATCGCTCGAGGTTGCTCTCAGTCCCTCAATGCAGCTTGCACTCGATGGCACCTACTCGTGGACACCCTCAATCAATGAGGGCGAGCCAATGTCGCCGGCTGATAAGTCCGTTGGCAAGCAGCTTCCTTACGTTCCCGAGCATACGGCAACCTTTACGGGACGTCTCGCGTGGCGTTCGTGGTCGCTGCTCTATAAGTGGAACTACTACAGCAAGCGCTATACCATGTCGAGCAACGATCTCTCTTTGTCGGGTAGCCTGCCCACCTACTTTATGAATAACGTAACACTGGAGAAGGGCTTGTCGTTTGCCTGGGCCGACCTCTCGCTCAAGCTGGCCGTAAACAACCTCTTCGATGAGGAGTATCTGTCGGTTCTCTCACGCCCTATGCCGGGCATCAACTTCGAATTCTTTGTCGGCATAACTCCCAAATGGAAGAGATAGAGATAAAAAAAAAGCCACCCGCAAAGGTGGCTTAATTTTTTTTATAGAGAGTTAATTACTCCTCATCCTCGGCCTCAGCCATTGTGTGATAAACGTTTACTACGTCATCATCCTCCTCCAGGCGCTCCTGCAACTTCTCTACATCGGCACGCTGCTCGGCTGTGAGCTCCTTGGTGTCGGTGGGGATGCGTACGCCCTCACCCGATACCAACTCGTGGCCGTTGTCCTCGATCCACTTCTGGATAGAACCGAACGACTCGTAGGGGGCACTTACAGTTACCTCGCCATCCTCAGCGAAGAACTCGTCAACACCCAGGTCGATCATCTCGAGCTCCATCTCCTCAGCATCGAACTCAACGGTAGGCTTGAACTTGAATACGCACTTGTGCTCGAACATAAATGCCACTGAACCAGAGTTACCGAGTGTACCGCCACACTTGTTGAAGTACATACGTACGCTGGCAACCGTACGGTTGGTGTTGTCGGTAGCAGTCTCAACGAGGAATGCCACACCGTGAGGACCGTAACCCTCGTAGATCATCTCCTTGTAATCGGCAGCATCCTTGTCCGTAGCACGCTTGATTGCGCGCTCGATGTTCTCCTTGGGCATGTTCTCTGCCTTTGCATTCTGGATAAGGATACGCAGACGTGTGTTAGAGTTAGGATCTGAACCCGAAGCCTTAACTGCCATCTCAATCTCCTTACCAATCTTTGTGAAGACGCGAGCCATGTGGCCCCAACGCTTCATCTTTCTTGCTTTGCGATACTCAAACGCTCTTCCCATAGTGAGTTATTTTTTTGTTATTATTTTTCTGATTGGTCGCAAAATTAGCAAAAAATTATTAAAAACTCTGCTTTTGTGATATATAAAATATATCAATCATCAGCATATTTTATTAACTTTGTGAACAAAAGAAGAATTATACCCCGATTAACAACCATTAAATACCTATTGCCATGAAACGCGAAGCTTTTAAAATGTTTTTGAAGCCAGGCTTTGAAGAGGAGTATGAAAAGCGGCATGCGGCCATTTGGCCGGAGCTGAAGCAGATGCTGTCCGAGGGAGGTGTTTACGACTACTCGATCTATTGGGACAAGGATACCAACATCCTTTTCGCCTGCCAGAAGACCTGTGGCGAAGGATCATCACAGGATATGGGCGACAACCCCATTGTGCAGAAGTGGTGGGACTATATGGCCGATATTATGGAGGTGAACGAGGACAATTCGCCCGTTACCATCCCCCTGCCCGAAGTGTTTCATATGGATTAAGCCAAGGGCGTTTATTGAAGATTAATTACTTGTAATTTTATATGGAAAAAGAGATTTTGGCAGCTATCGAGGTGCTGCGTGCGGGAGGACTTATCCTCTATCCCACCGACACGGTGTGGGGCATTGGTTGCGATGCCACCAACAAAGAGGCTGTAGAGCGCATCTATAAGTTGAAACAGAGCCAGAACAAGCAGTCGATGCTTGTACTCTGCCACGATGCCGATATGATTGTTCGCTATGTAAATAAGGCCCCCGGCATCGCTTTCGACGTTATGGAGATGTCCGAGAAGCCCCTTACCCTCATCCTGCCGGGTGCTGTGGGCGTAGCCGAGAACCTCATACCTGAGGATGGTACGCTCGGCGTGCGTGTACCCCGTCACGAGTTCTGCGAGAAGCTCCTGTACAAGTTCCGCAAGCCCATCGTGTCGACCTCGGCCAATATTTCGGGCGAGCCCGCGCCGATGAAGGGACTGAAGGAGGTGAGCCGCGAGATTATCGACGGTGTAGATTTTGTTGTCAATCCCCGCTTCCAGGGTCGTCCCACGTGTCAGCCCAGCTCGATTATCGCATTTGG
>JAGBYV010000323.1 GCA_017628595.1 Alistipes sp. | reverse complement strand
TTTCATAGTCGAATAGGTTAAATTAATAATGTTGTTAATTAGTTTAGTTGTTATACTTTGTTGTATATTATTTCCTTTTTTGGGGGATTCCCTTCGCCACTCTATGCGTGTCGGGGAATGACGTTTCACACTTAAAGTGCACGCATCTCTTTGAAAGAGATTACAAACTCTCCAAATATTTGTCCAATTCAGAAATATTGTGCTTTGCATCGGCATTGCCCTTAGCGGCTGCCTTGGTCCATGCCTCGCGAGCCTTAGCCTGATCGCCCTTAGCCATGTAAGCGTAGCCCTGAGCGGCGAGAATACGTGCATCCTCCTGATTGCTCTTCGCGAGTACGGCCAAAGCCTCGTCGTACTTCTTATCGCTGATGAGCTTAGCAGCCTGGTTAACTGCGGCGGCTACAACCTGAGGATAGGTCTTAGCGGCAACCTCCATAACGTGGTTATACTCGGCAGAACCCTTAGCGTAAGTGCCAGCAACCTGATACAACTCGCCAACAGAGAGCTTATTAGGATCAGAGTCAACCAATCGCTTAGCCTCCTCGATGTTGAAGTTACGTACGCTATACTCGATGCGGTAGTCGTTGCGACGCAAGCGAGGATACATCTCATTCATCAAACGCTGGTAGATGGTGGGAGGAACCAAAGCCTCAAGAGCTGCGTCCTTCTGGTCGAGAGTCATCGAGCCATCGGCGATGATGTCCAAAACCTTCTGCTGATCGAGCAGACGAGGAGTATTCTCAACCTCGCGCTTCAAGCCTGCCCAGTCCTCACCCATACCGGTAGCGTGGATAGAGGTGCGAGCGATGCCGGTCTTAGCGGTAACGTAGTCGGCAAGTGAGTTAGCACGATTCTGCGACAGGATCTTATTGTGCTGCTCGGTAGCCTCGGGAGATGCCCAACCCTCGATAGAGATCGATGTGATGGTCAAATCGGCATCATCCTTAACACGGTCGATAGAGTTGATGATAGAAGCCAACTCGGTGCCGTTGCTCTTATAGTTCTCGAGGATCTCGTAGCGGTCAACGCGGAAGTTGATATATGCTGAGTGAGACTCTGAACGCATCTTAACGGGCTCGGGATCGGGCTCAATGAATGAGATGAGATACTGGGGATTGTAGATCTCATGCATCACGCGACCCACGGCGTTGGCACCCAGAGCAATGGGAGTCTGATCGCAACCGCAGCTACCCTCCTTAACAACTACGGTAGAGCCACGCATCCAATCCTCGAAGGGAACGGTAGTGGTGTAGTCAACGCTCTGCTTCTGGCCAGCCTTGCGCTCAGCGCGCTTAGCGATACGGTCGGCGTAGAGAGGATTGCTCGTCACGGGCACCTCGCCATTGCGGCGGTAGTACATCCATGCGCGACGACCCATAATCTCAACTGAAGGAAGCTCCAGCGTGCGGCCGTTCTTCTCGATGGTGGGAGTGAGGATGAGTGTCTCATCAGCACCAACCTCGATATCCGAGATGTCGATATCCATGTCGAGGTTCAGGCGGCCGTTGGCACGATCAGTGCTGAGGTTCTTCACCTCGCCGGTGCCATCGACAATCTGCTGCGAGAAGGCTGTGGTAGCCGTCAGCAATGCAGCAAGCGAACAAAGAATATAAATGTATCTTTTCATGACTCTCAGATTTTAGAACAAGTAAACTAAATTGATGGCGAGCTTTGTCAAGCCGTAGTAGATGTGATCGTCGGTACCAACCAGCTTACCGCACTTGGGGCACTCGTACTTCTCGAAGTTGGTGTAAGCAGCACCCACGCCAATCTCTGCCTCGAGGTTCCAGTGCTTACCGAGCATCCAGGCATAACCATAGCCCACACCCGCACCAGCATACCAACCTTCGTAGCGGTGGTCGGCGAGCTGTGAGAGGTCTGAACCGAGGAAGTTGGGCAGGCCGTCGATGTTACCGAAGTTGTACTGTCCACCCAGGAGGTGTGCCGCAAAGAAATGGCCACCAAACTTACGGCAAGTCCAGTAACGGAACTCAGGCTGAATGAGCCAGTGCTTCCACTTCATGTTGTCCTCGAACTGGAAGGGGTTCCAGTTTCCAGAGAGGTCGAAAGTCCACTTCTCTGCGAGTGCTGTCTCAAAACCGAGGTTGATCGTGGTCGTGGCGTCATATAGCAGGTTGCTCTTCAGAGCCCACTCCTGTGCCGAACTCTCCTTAGCGGAAAAGAGCGCGATAAAACTCAGAATTAATAATAGTTTCTTCATCTTACAACTTTATTACTCTTTTTGACATTTTCTTTAACGAAAGTTACTTTTTTAAGCGGTAGCACTAACTTTTTGATGCCGAGGTTGAACTTTTTTAATGCTGTGTCGTAACTTTTTTAACGATTTTTGTCGTTTATGTGCTGTTTGCAATAACAAAATTAGTACTTTTTTCAATAAAACAAAAGATTTTGTCAATAAAATTGAAAAAAATGTGAAAAAAGATGAAAAAGTTAAACAATATTTAAATAAAATTAAACAAAAATACCCCCCCCCTGAGCGAATGTGCTGAAAATCAGCGAGATACAAAAAGGCCGACAAAACAGGTGTCGGCCTTAATTATTTTCTCGCTCCAGAAATGCTCAAATTTATGGCTATTGCGCAGCGCAAACGACTCTCCGCACGCGATACCTTATACTTATATATAGGCTTTTTAGTGGCTCATTTTCATAGTCGGCTTTACATCTCTTTCAAAGAGATGCGTGCACTTTAAGTGTGAAACGTCATTCCCCGACGCGCGCA
>JAGBYV010000322.1 GCA_017628595.1 Alistipes sp. | reverse complement strand
GTATATCCGCGCAAAGATAGTGAATGTGATGTAAAATTCAAAATTCATAATGCAAAATGCAGAATTGCGATTACACCGTTACACTGTTACAGCGTTACAGGGGGTGTAACTTACTGTAACTGATGTAACGGTTGCAGCCTTAACGCAATTTTGAATTATGAAAACCGTATTTTGAATTTTATTTAAGTATCTTTGCCGCAGAAAATCTTTTGCAATGAACACAATTCAGAAATATGCCCGCCTGGTGAAGTTCTCTCACACTATCTTCGCCATGCCCTTTGCCATGCTATCGTTCACCTATGCGCTGTGGAGTGCCCCTAAGGCCGAATACTCAAATCCCTGGTGGTGGCTCACGCTACTGGTGCAGGTGGTGCTCTGTATGGTCTTTGCACGCAATGTGGCGATGGGCTTCAACCGCTGGGCCGACCGCGATATCGATAAGCAGAACCCCCGCACGGCCGACCGTGAGATTCCCGCAGGCGTCATCAAGCCGCGTGCTGCACTATGGTTTGTGGCTATCAACGCCCTGCTCTTTATCGTCGTAGCATCGACAATCAACACCCTTACGGCTCTGCTCTCGCCTGTGGCGCTGGCCGTAGTTATGGCTTACAGCCTCTGCAAGCGATTCACCTCGATGGCTCACTTGGTGCTCGGCCTGGCGCTGGGTATCGCCCCCGTGGGTGCCTACATAGCCGTTACGGGAGGCTTCTCGCTGGAGGCCTGCATCCTCTCGCTGGTGGTTATGACCTGGACCGCAGGATTCGACATAATCTATGCCCTGCAGGATGCCGACTTCGACCGCAAGGCGGGTCTGCACTCCATACCGGCTCGCTTCACACCCCGCACATCGCTCCTGATAAGCATTGCGCTGCACTGCGTGGCTGTGGCCTCGCTCATATGGTTTGCATCGTACCTGCCGCAGAGCATCTGGACTTGGGCAGGCGTGGCTGTGTTTGCCTCTATTCTCGCGCTGGAGCATGTGCTCGTAACCCCCACTCGCACACGACACATAGGCATTGCCTTCGGTACTCTGAATGGCTTGGCGTCGCTCACGCTGGCCATATTGCTCATCATAGGCATCATCGTAGAGTAGTATGTGGCTTAGTCTGGCATTTGTATCGGCACTCTTTCTGGGACTCTACGACGTAGCCAAGAAGAAGGCTGTGGCGGGCAACGCCGTGGCGGTGGTTCTGCTGCTCACCACGACACTCTCGACGCTGCTCTTCTCGCCCGTCATCATCTCCTCCACGTTTGGTCTTGGATGGTTCTCTGACACGATGTTCGACTACGGACAGCAGAGCCTTCAGGCGCACGCACAGGTGATGCTCAAGGCCTGTATCACGCTATCGTCGTGGATGTTCGGATATGTGGGCATAAAGCATCTGCCCCTCACCATCGTGGGCCCCATCAACGCCACACGTCCCGTCATCGTGCTGCTCGGTGCGCTTCTGATCTTTGGCGAGCGATTGAACGCCATGCAGTGGGTAGGTGTTGTGCTGGCGCTCTTTTCAATCTTTCTGCTGAGCCGTGCAGGCCGCAGGGAGGGTATCAACTTCGTGCGTAACCGCTATATCCTCTACGTTGCGCTTGCTGCGCTGCTGGGTGCTACGAGCGGATTGTACGACCGCTACCTGCTACGCGAGATAGATCCTATGTTTGTGCAGAGTTGGTTCTCGCTCTATCAGGCTGTGATAATGTGCCTCATTGTGGCGGCGATGCGCTTTGCCGGCGCGCTACCTGCATTTACGTGGAGGTGGGCTATTCCACTCATTACCATCTTCCTCACCATAGCCGACATGGCCTACTTTGTGGCTCTTTCACAGGATGATTCGATGGTGGCCGTGGTGTCGATGATACGCCGCTCGTCGGTGGTGGTATCGTTCGTGTGCGGCGCGGTGCTCTTTGGCGAGAAGAACCTCCGCTCGAAGGCTCTCGACCTGATCTTTATCCTCATCGGTATGGTATTCCTCTGGCTGGGAACAAGGTAGCAATCGGTTACAACCGTTACAGCCGTTACAACCCTGTAACGCCTGTAACTCTGTAACGCTTGTAACTTCTACGGCAACATAACAACATCTGCATCACACAACTTGAGCATACCCCTCTGTATGGCACGTGTAACCTTCACCTTTGCATAGCCGTGCGTTACGCCCAACACCTGCTCGACCTTGGTTGTAAGCAACTTACGCTCGGCCGAGCCACCCAGCTCATTGCGCAGTATGCGTACGCAGTCATCCTCCTGCTCGCTCCCCACCGAGGGCAGGTCGCACTCTACCGGCAGACCTAAGCCCACGGCCTGCGGGCCAAGAGAGGAGGCATCCTCCACCTCATCCACGCAGAAGGCAAAACGCTCGAAGGGCATATTGCGGCAATACTGAGGCTCAACGATGGATATATCTCCCACACGGTGAACAAATAACACCGTCTCAGCCTTACGCATCAGCGTCGAGCCCAAGTGTCCGCGTGCCTTGTCGGAGTTGGGGTTGGTATGCAACACACACATTATATGACACGAATATATGGTGGAGAGCGTAAGTAGTTCGGCCACCAGAGCCTCACTCTCCTCCAGATTATTCGTATTGGTCAGCAGGTCGCTTACGCCATCCACCACAACTAACTTAGGTTTCTGATACTCAATGGCGTAGCGCAGCAACTGCAGGCGATCCTTAGGCGACTCCTCGCGCAGGGTCTGCATCAGTATGTGTGGCAACGACGATGTGATCTTCACGTGTGTGAGCAGGTTGATACGGAACAATACTTTCTGTATATGCTCCTTCGACTGCTCGGTATCGACCCACAGCACACGGCATAGTCGTCGCTCGATACCAAACTGCTGTGAGCCTCCCCACTCGAGCATAGAGCCTACGATGGCCGTACAGAGAAAGGTCTTCTTGCTCTTGGCCTCGCCCACTACGGCCGATATGTTACCCTCGCTGCAGATGAGTACCTCGCCACGCTTGACGACAGGCTTGAGCGGTGGTAGTTGGTGATCGGCACGCAGCGTGTAGGGTTCAATCTTTTGACGTAGCTCCTCGCGATACATCTCGTCGAGCTGTTTACGCAGGATAAAGTCATTCGCCTCGCGTAGAGTCTGCTCATACGCCTCATAGTCTGCGGTTTGCGTTGTAGTGTCAAGTTCTTCTGTCATAATATTTGTTGTGTTTTAAGGGTTAATAAATAGTTTTAACGCCACAAATATAATACAGAAATTGAACTTTGATACCGCCAATATGTGAAAAATGTTAAAATATTTACCACACGCACTCATTTTCGCAGTTTGCCACAAAAAGCATT
>JAGBYV010000321.1 GCA_017628595.1 Alistipes sp. | reverse complement strand
CGGAAAGCAGCGACGAGCCTGAACTCCGTCCTAAGCAGGACCATGGCATGATGACCTGTAATCTCGGCTTGGTCATCTTTTCGTCGTTGAATGGCGGTATAAATGTCTTTCCCTCCACTTCGCATGCTTTGACTGCAGCTGCATTGGCCTGATCGAAGGTGTCGCCAGCGAGAACCACCTCAACAGCCTCCCCGCCAAACATCTTCACCTGATTGATCTTCTGCTTGGGGGTGGTCACTGGCATAAATATCTTACCCTTGATACCGAGTTTGTTACACGAGAAGGCAACACCCTGTGCATGATTGCCTGCGCTGGCACATACGATGCCACGCTGGGTCTGCTCGGGTGTAAGAGAGCGGATCTTGTTGTATGCACCGCGAATCTTGTATGAACGTACTACCTGCAAATCCTCTCGCTTGAGCATCACCTCTGCTCCAAATCGCTCCGAGAGGGTACGATTGTGGATAAGTGGCGTGGGCGAGAGAATCTCACCGAGAGTATGCTCGGCGGCCATCACATCGCCAAGTGCCGGAAAATATTTTTTCTGATCGTCCATAATTCTCTGATTTTAGATGTTGGCTGCAATAAAGTCGCCTACCTCCGTAGTGGAGCAGGGTTTTACGCCCGCAGGCGCAATATCCTCGGTTACGATGTTCCGTTCAATCGACAGATCCACTGCGCGACGTATCGCAGCGCCCGCCTCCATATCTGAGAATGCGTACTCGAACATCATAGCAGCCGACAGAATCGTTGCAATGGGATTGGCAATGTTCTTGCCTGCCGCCTGGGGATATGAGCCGTGTATGGGCTCAAAAAGCGATGTTCCCGTGCCGATGGATGCTGAAGGCAATAGTCCGAGTGAGCCGGTGATAACGCTCGCCTCGTCGGTGAGGATGTCACCAAACATATTCTCCGTTACAATCACATCAAAGTGACGTGGCTGTTGGATGATCTTCATCGCAGCGTTGTCAACAAACATATATTCTACCTCCACCTCAGGGTAATCTTTCTCCATTGCTTTGGCTGTTTCACGCCACAGACGCGATGTGGCCAGTACGTTAGCCTTGTCCACTACGGTGAGCTTGCGGCGACGCTTGGCGGCGTACTCAAAACCGAGACGGCATATGCGCTCAATCTCCGCACGTGTATATACGCACGTGTCGTATGCTGTCTGGCCATCCTCCGAACGACCCTGCGGGCGACCGAAGTAGAGTCCGCCTGTGAGCTCGCGTATGCATATAAAGTCGGCTCCCTCCACCAGATCGTGGCGCAGGGGCGAACGATAGAGTAGCGAAGCGAATGTATTTACCGGTCGCAGGTTGGCATACAGACCCAATTTCTTGCGCATAGCCAGCAATCCCTGCTCGGGGCGTACCTTTGCCTCGGGATTGTTGTCAAAGCGCGGATCGCCAATAGCACCAAACAGAACGGCATCAGCCTCCATGCATATCTGGTGTGTTGATTCGGGGTAGGGATCGCCCACCGCATCGATAGCAGCAGCGCCGACAATGGCGTGTGTATATGTAACTTTATAGTCGAATTTCGCAGCCACAGCATCTACCGCCTTTACGGCCTGTGCCATAATCTCCGGGCCGATTCCATCGCCCGCGAGGACTGCAATTTTAATCTCTTTCATAACCTATCTCTTATTTTTGCTCGAAAGCCTCAATCTCGGAGCGTATGCTCACCAGAAAATCCACATCATCGTAGCCGTTCATCAGGCACTCTTTCTTGTAGGGGGCAATCTCGAACGTCTCCTTATAGTCGCTGCCTACCAGCTCTATGGTCTGTGCCGGCAGATCGATCATCAGCTGAGCCGATGGATCTACCTTCGCTGCATTGAAAATGGCGGCGAGCATCTCCTCGCTCACTACCACCGGCAGCAGGCCGTTGTTGAGTGCATTGTTGCGGAAAATATCAGCGAAGAAACTCGATACTACAGCACGAAATCCTGCGCCCTCGATAGCCCAGGCTGCATGCTCACGGCTTGATCCGCAACCAAAGTTCTTGCCAGCAACGAGGATCTGGCCTTTGTATTTGGGCGAGTTCATTACAAACTCCTCCTTGGGGTTACCCTCCTTGTCGAAGCGCCAGTCACGGAAGAGGTTTTCGCCAAAGCCTTCGCGCGTTGTAGCCTTCAGAAAGCGAGCGGGAATAATCTGGTCGGTGTCGATGTTTTCAATCGGCAGAGGTACTACTGTCGAACAAAGAGTAGTGAATTTATTTCTCATGATCTCTGTTATCAAACATTTTACATCAATTCTCTAGGGTCGGTAACTACGCCCGTTACAGCTGCCGCAGCCGCTACAAGCGGACCTGCCAGCATCGTGCGCGAATCGGGCCCCTGACGACCCTCAAAGTTGCGATTTGATGTGGCTACGCAGTATTTACCCGCGGGAATCTTGTCCTCGTTCATGGCCAGGCAGGCAGAGCATCCCGGCTGACGCAACTCAAAACCTGCCTCCTGTAGCACGTCGCGCAAGCCCTCTTCGATGGCCATGCGTTCAACCTCCTTACTGCCTGGAACGATCCATGCTGTTACGTTATCGGCTTTGCGCTTGCCCTTGACAAAGTTTGTGAAGGCGCGCAGATCTTCAATGCGGCCATTGGTGCAACTGCCTACAAATACGTAGTCAACCTTCTTGCCTATGATCTTCTCGCCCTCTGCAAATCCCATATACGCAAGAGCCTTACGATATGTTGACTGTGATGCTGAATCCATACTCTCGGACGAAGGAATATCCTCTTCGATGGCTATGCCCATTCCGGGATTGGTGCCGTAGGTAATCATCGGTTTGATGTCGGCAGCGTCGAATGTCACCTCCTTGTCAAAGACGGCATCATCGTCCGAACGCAGTTGTGACCAGCGCTCAACGGCAGCGTCCCACTCCTCGCCCTGGGGAGCAAATTCACGCCCCTTCAGGTAGTCGAATGTTGTCTGATCGGGGGCAATCATGCCGCCACGTGCACCCATCTCTATGCTCATATTGCATATGGTCATACGAGCCTCCATCGAGAGCGAACGGATGGCCGAGCCTGCAAACTCCACAAAGTGACCTGTGCCGCCGCCAGTGCCAAGCTTTGAGATGATGTAGAGGATAATATCCTTTGAGTATACGCCTTTGCCCAGCTCTCCTTCAATATTGATTCGCATACTCTTTGGCTTTGACTGAAGGATACACTGCGACGCCAAAGCCATCTCCACCTCACTTGTGCCAATACCGAAGGCTACGCAACCCAGTGCGCCGTGTGTCGAGGTGTGGCTGTCACCACATACGATGGTCATGCCGGGCTGAGTAAGGCCTGTCTGCGGGCCAATGACGTGGATTATGCCGTTGTGCTCGTCGCCAATGGGGAAGATCGTGATCTTGTTCTCGGCGCAGTTCTGCATCAGCGTTGCCACCTGCTCGGCCGACTGAGGCTCTGCGATGGGTAGATGCTGATTCAGAGTGGGGATATTATGGTCGGGGCTTGCCGTCACCTGCTGGGGACGGAAAACCTCAATGCCACGACGGCGCAAGCCCGCAAATGCCTGCGGACTTGTCACCTCGTGGATGTATTGACGGTCGATATAGAGAACACACGAGCCTCCGTCAATTACGCGTACGGTGTGTGCATCCCATATTTTATCGAACAAAGTATTCATGCTCTATGCTATTTTTGAAATTGCATCAATGAACGACTCTACCGAAGCCGTAACGATATCGGTGTTGGCGCCAAAACCGTGGTACATCTTGCCCTTGTGCGAGATCGACATATGTACCTTGCCCAGGTCGTCGCTACCGCGAGTGATAGCCTGAATGAGGAACTCCTCGATATGTACACGACGCTTGGTGATATTCTTTACAGCCGTAATAGCCGCATCTACGGGACCATTACCGCAGGCGGTCTCGGTGAAGGTGTCGCCATCGAAGCTAATCTGCACGGTAGCCGTTGGTACGGTCGATTTACCGCAGACAATCTGCAGTCCCGTAAGCTGTATGCTCATGCGACGACGCGAAGCAGCAGTGCCGATCAACACCTCCAGATCGCGAGTTGTGACCATCTTCTTCTTGTCGGCAAGCTCCAGGAAGCGCTGATAGATCTCGTCCAGCTCCTCACCCTCGGGCGTGTAGCCTATCTCGGCCAGGTGGTGCTTCAGTGCAGCGCGGCCACTGCGTGCGGTGAGCACGATGCTCGACTGATCTACACCCACATCCTCGGGGTCGATAATCTCGTATGTTTCGCGACTCTTTAGTACGCCATCCTGGTGAATGCCCGATGAGTGTGCAAAGGCGTTGCGGCCCACGATAGCCTTGTTGGCCTGCACAGGCATACGCATCAGATTCGAAACGAGCTTGCTTGTTGCGATGATCTGCTTGGAGTCGATGCCTACCTCGAAATCGAGATTAGAGTGGCACTTGATAGCCATTACAACCTCCTCCAGAGCCGTATTGCCGGCTCTTTCGCCCAAACCGTTGATGGTTACCTCCACCTGACGCGCTCCGTTCTGAACAGCTGCCAGAGTATTGGCTGTAGCCATGCCCAGATCGTTGTGGCAATGGGTTGAGATGATAGCCTTATCGATGTTGGGAACATTATTCTTCAGGAATGCTATCTTCGAACCGTATTCGTTGGGTAGGCAGTAGCCCGTAGTGTCGGGGATATTTACCACCGTAGCACCCGCTGCAATCACAGCCTCTACTACGCGAGCCAAAAACTCCTCGTCGGTGCGTCCTGCATCCTCGGCATAGAACTCCACATCATCCACAAAACGACGTGCATACTTAACCGCCTCAACGGCCTGCTCCAGCACGGCGTCGGGTGTCATGCGCAGTTTCTCGTAGATATGGTATGTAGAGGTGCCGATACCGGTGTGAATACGACCGCGCTTGTCGTACTGCAACGACTCGGATGCAACATCGATATCTTTCTTTACGGCACGCGTCAGAGCACAGATGGTTGGGTTGGTTACCGCCTTCGAGATCTCTACAACTGAGTTGAAGTCGCCGGGACTTGAGATCGGGAAACCGGCTTCGATAATATCTACACCCAATTTCTCCAGTTGTCGTGCCACCTCAATCTTCTCGATGGTGTTCAATTGACAACCAGGCACCTGCTCGGCATCACGCAACGTGGTATCGAATATATATACTTTTTCGCTCATACTCTTATTAAGGGTATAAAATCGGTGCGAGCCAGTGGCCCGCTACCGAATAAATGTTAGTCAAATGATTAGTTGTTCTCGGGGCGGAGCTTGCGAACTACTGCGCCAGCCTGCCACATCTCGGTCTCGCGCATCTCGCGCAACTCCTCCTCCAGCTTCTGACGGTAGTCGGGCTGTGAGTTGGTGTCGATGCTGCGCTGTGCCTCGTTGCCACAAGCAACCTCGCTGTACAACTCCTCGAATACGGGCTTTGTAGCATCGCGGAACTTTGTCCACCAGTCCAGAGCACCACGCTGAGCCGTTGTAGAGCAGTTGGCATACATCCAGTCCATACCGTTCTCTGCAATCAGGGGCATAAGACTCTGAGAGAGCTCCTCTACTGTCTCATTGGATGCCTCCGAGGGTGTGTGACCATTG
>JAGBYV010000320.1 GCA_017628595.1 Alistipes sp. | reverse complement strand
CCTCCTCACGCGCCTCAAACTTACCATTGAAATAGGAGCGGATATACTCGCCATCGTAGGTAAATGCCACGGCGCACCACTCACCCTTAGGTACCTGCTGCTTGCTGGCCGAATAGTCGATCGAATAGGGGAATGGAGGAGTAGGTTTACCCGTACGCGAAATGTGTCCGCACACCTGGTTGCGACCGTTATAGTGAGGCAGCGACACGAACAGACCATACTGGCGCTTGCCGCCATCCTCGTACTCGTTCCACATACCTGCCACGAAGCCTATCTGCTCGGCAGTCCACTTAACCCACGCCACGACGGTTACCTGGCCACTCTGTACATTGAGTTCAGCGGTCTTGTCGTAGGGAATATAGAGATAATCATCACCATCGAAATGCAGAGCCTGCCCCGACAATGGGCCCTCGTTCACCAATGTAGGCATAGACCCCTCCACGCCCTGCAGAGTGGCGTCCACACCTGTTGCAGAGAGATACTCCTGTCCCGAAAAGTCCCAGTAGCCCACAAGATTAGGCACACTCTCCAGACGGCGAGCTACATCGGTACGATTGTCGCATCCTGTCGCAACAAAAAGCGCAAAGGCAAGGGTAAAAATGGAAATGATTCTCATAAGGTTTATTTTACGCAAAGATAGCGAAAAAAGGGCGACGGTGTACCGCCGGACAATACAAATAGATTGCCGGCACACCGAAAATAGGTATTTATACTTATCTCGGAAGAAAAGTTTGCGCGCAAGGTGTAATATAACGGGATTTTTTCTTATCTTCGCAAAAAGATATAAAGATTTTTAGTTATGAAATACAATAGAATACTTCTCAAATTGAGTGGTGAGTCGCTTCAGGGCGCACAACGATATGGCCTTTCACCCGAGGTTTTGCAATCATACGCCGAGCAGATCAAGGCTGCTGCCGAGACAGGTGTGCAGATTGGTATCGTTATTGGCGGCGGCAACATATTCCGTGGCCTGCAGGGCGCAAAGAAGGGCTTTGACCGCGTGAAGGGCGACCAGATGGGTATGCTCGCAACGATTATCAACTCTTTGGCGCTGCACTCAGCACTCGAGGATAATGGCGTGAAGGCCAAGGTATTGACCTCAATCCGCATGGAGCCCATCGGCGAGTACTACTCAAAGGCAAAGGCTATCGAGTATCTGGAGGCCGGCTATGTGGTAATCATCGGTGGTGGCACATCGAACCCCTACTTTTCGACCGACACCGCTTCAGCATTGCGCGGAATTGAGATTGAGGCCGAGGTAATGTTCAAGGGCACACGCGTAGATGGCGTCTATACGGCAGACCCCGAGAAGGATCCTACAGCCACCAAGTTTGACAAGATTACATTCGACGAGGTATATAACCGCGACCTGAAGGTGATGGATATGACTGCCTTTACACTCTGCAAGGAGAATGGTCTGGACATCATCGTTTTCGACATGGATACCGAAGGCAACCTGGCAAAGGTGCTCAATGGCGAGGCTATTGGCACGCTTGTATGCAAGGAGTAAATTTTATTATAACCACCTAAAAGAGAAAGACTATGAATATTAAAAATTTCTGCCGCAAGGCATATATCGTAGTAGCAGCCCTGGCCGTTATGGCTATCGCTGCTCCGCATGAGGCATCGGCTCAGCAGCAGGCTGAGATCGAGGCTACAACCCTGATCAAGCCCGGCCAGAAGGCCCCCGACTTTACCGTTGAGATGGTTGACGGAGAGAAGGTAACACTCTCTTCACTTAAGGGCAAGATCGTGCTTATCAACTTCTGGGCAACATGGTGCCCTCCCTGCCGCGAGGAGTTCAAGCGCGTGCAGAAGGATATCATCGACCACTTCAAGGGTCAGGATTTTGTATTCCTTCCCATCTCGCGCGGCGAGAAGAAGGTGACCGTAGATCAGTTCCGCGACAAGCAGGGCTACACCTTCCCCATGGGTCTGGATCCCACGCAGGAGATCTATAAGAAGTATGCATCGAACTATATCCCCCGCAACTTTGTCGTGGGTAAGGATGGTAAGGTGATCTACGTTTCGGTAGGTTACGAGGCCAAAGAGTTTGAGGCAATGATTAAGGCCATTGAGGCTGCTTTGAAATAGAAACAAAATAAATAACGATAACTACTATGGATACTAAAACAATTATCAATACGGCAACCGACCGTATGAAGCGCACGGTGGATCACCTCGACGAGGAGCTGCTTAACATTCGTGCCGGCAAGGCTTCAACCAACGTGCTGAACAGCGTATTTGTTGACTACTACGGCTCACAGACTCCCGTATCGGGCGTAGCGAGTGTGACCGTGCCCGACGCACGCACAATCCTGATCCAGCCCTGGGACAAGAATATGATTCGCCCCATCGAGAAGGCTATCATCGACTCAAACATCGGTCTTACCCCTTCGAACAATGGCGAGACTATCCGTCTTACTATTCCCCCTCTCACAGAGGAGCGTCGTAAGGAGCTTGTAAAGCAGGTTAAGGGTGTTGGCGAGACTGCTCGCATCAGCCTGCGTAATGCACGCCGTGATGCTGTGGAGGCATTCAAGAAGGCTCAGAAGGAGGGCATGCCCGAGGATGAGGCTAAGGATGGCGAGACACAGGCACAGAAGCTGCTGGAGAAGTTCTCAAAGCAGTTGGACGGCTTGATGGAGGCTAAGGAGAAGGAGATCATGACAGTATAATCTGCCAATGAGGTAATTCCAAACGAAAGATAATAAACGAAGGCTGCCACATACTTTCGGCAGCCTTTTTTTAACCTAAAACCCACACTGCAATGAAGAAGATTTTCACTCTGCTCTGCGGCGTGATCCTCGCGGCAACAACCTTTGCACAGCAGGCACGCGACATACAGGTCATCGGCCACCGTGGCGGCCGCTACGAATTTGAGGAGAATACCCTGGCGGCCTTCAAGGGCTCCTACTCACAGGGTGTACGCGCCTATGAGACCGACATCCGTCTGACGGCTGATGGCGAGCTGGTCATCCTTCACGACGCATCACTCAAGCGCATGACGGGCGTTGATATGGACGTTGAGAAGTCAAAGCGCAAGGATATTGAGAAAGTGCGCACGCTCAAGGGCAACCCTATTCTGTTCCTTGATGAGCTGGCCAACTACTTCTCAACCACGGAGATTCTATACATCGAGTGGGAGATGAAGACCGACAACTACACCGAGGAGCAGCTGAAAGGCTACTGCGACAAGGTGTATCAGACGGTTATGAGCAAGCGACCCGCAACTG
>JAGBYV010000319.1 GCA_017628595.1 Alistipes sp. | reverse complement strand
TGGTTATTAAGTGTCTTACTTAATCTTTGCAATAAAGCTCTTAGCGGGCTTAAATGCGGGGATGTTGTGCTCGGGAATGGTGATGGTAGTGTTCTTTGAAATGTTACGAGCCACCTTGGTTGCACGCTTCTTGATGATAAAGCTACCAAAACCGCGCAAATATACATTGTTCTGCTCAGCGAGCGAATTTCTTACGTTCTCCATGAATGCCTCTACGATAGTCTGCACCAAAACCTTCTCGGCACCAGTACTCTTGGCAATCTCATTAACGATATCAGCCTTAGTCATAGTAATTACTTATTTATAATTTAACATTTAGTTCCGTTTGGAGTGCAAATGTACTACAATTTTAATGATTAACAAACTAAAATTGTGTTTTTTTTCTAGTAAATCAGCATCTTCTGCCCGCCCGACACAAAAACCATGCTACTTGGCTATGGCATTTGGTTAAAGGCCATTGCAAGCCCCTCTACGGCCTTATCCAAGCCCTCCTGCAGTTTGCCACCAATCATCATACGCATCATCATATTCAAATCGGCGTGCAACACTAGACGCATGCGGGTGTCACTTTCGCTCACCTCGTGCAACTGAATCCAGAACGAGAAGTCGATAGGCACACCACCCTTCTCCTCGTCAGCAGTGATTCTGATATGCTTGTTCTCCACGCGCTCGACAATACGCAGCGCAACGGTAAAACCTTTAACCTTAAAAGAGCATGTATCCTCGGTAGCCTGCCACTCCTCGACCTTGTCCTGAAGTGCAGGGGTAAGCATATCGAAACGTGTAATAAAAGGGTAAATGCGATTTACATTCTTTAGCACCTGCTGCTGTTTCGACTGATATTTTTCCAATCCCATAGATTTCTCAAATTAATATATAAACTATTTACCTGCCTTGTAGGCCTCGACACCACTCTGCAGGAAGTTGATAAAGCCCTGCACATCCAGATCGTAACCGCGGGGTGTAACCATAGGCTCACCAGTGTGGCCCTGCAACACGTAGTAAGGCTGCGCGTTCACACCATAGGTCTTCAGGGCGTAGTATGAGTTGATCTTACCCAGTGTCTTGAGCACCTTGCCTGCATCGGTTGTAACCCAGTCAGCCTCATCAACCTTGAGTTTATCGTCGGCATAAAGGGCAACCACGACATACTCATTGCGCAGAATATCCAGCACTCGGGGATCCGACCATACACGGGCCTCCATCTCACGGCAGTTCACACAGCCGTGGCCAGTAAAGTCGATAAACAGGGGCTTATCCACCTGCTTTGCATATGCTGCGGCCTCCTCCAGATCGAAGAAGCCCTCCAAACCGAGCGGAAGCTCCAGCACATCGCCATATTTCACACCCGTAGAGGGAGTAGCC
The DNA here is from genome assembly GCA_017628595.1 of Alistipes sp. Classification (GTDB taxonomy): domain Bacteria; phylum Bacteroidota; class Bacteroidia; order Bacteroidales; family Rikenellaceae; genus Alistipes. The sequence goes on along the minus strand of JAGBYV010000319.1, from coordinate 4,042 downwards.
GTATGCTCCGATGTAGCGGCACTGCCCGAACCCATAACGAAGTCCTGCGACTGGATGGGAGGCAGATAACCAGAGAGAGCCTTCAGGGGTGCACCCCACATACCGGGTATCATATATACCACGAACGAGAATACTACAATTGACAGTATCAGACGTGTTACCGAAAGGTAAGGCATATCGCTATCGTGCTTGAACTTGAGCTTGCCCAGCAGATACAATCCCATCAGCGAGAAGATGGCAATCCACAACGCCAGGTACACCTCACGGTCGAGCAGACCCCAGTGGTATGTCTGGTCAGCCACGCTGAGGAACTTCAGTCCAAGAGCCAACTCGGCAAAACCCAAAACTACCTTTACAGAGTTGAGCCATCCGCCACTCTTGGGTAGCTGCTTGAGCCACGTGGGGAAGAGGGCAAACAGAGTAAATGGCAATGCAAATACTATCGAGAAGGCCAGCATGGTGATAATGGGAGTCCAGAACTCACCCGATGTTGACTGAATCAACACAGAACCCACAATGGGACCCGTACATGAGAATGACACAAGCACCAGAGTAAGAGCCATGAAGAAGATACCTGCAAGGCCACCCTTATCCGACTTTGAATCGCTGTCGTTGACCAGTTTCTCGGGCAGAACAATCTCAAATGCACCGAAGAACGACGCAGCAAAGATCATAAATACGGCGAAGAAGATCAGATTGGGTAACCAGTGTGTTGCAAGCCAGTTGAAGATATCGGCCGTTACGGCATCGCCACCGATAAGCCATGTAAGCATGATAATCACGGCAATAGGCACGGTGTAGAGCGTTACGATAAAGAGTCCATACATCAGGGCGCGGAAACGACCACGTGCAACCGAACCCGATCCCTTAAGGAAGAAGGATACGGTCATAGGAATCATGGGGAATACGCAAGGTGTGAGCAGTGCCACCAGAGCCCAGCCCATAGCGCTCAGGATAAAGCTCCACAACGAGCCACCCTTAGCCACTGCATTGGCTGCAGCTGCGCTCTCCTCGATATTGGGAGCCGAGGCCTCGGCCACAGGATTTCCTACCTTGATAGAGAAATCTCGCTCGCCATTGACGCACTGATCGCTGCATGCCTGCCACTCTGCCAGGCACTTGACAACGGCACCCTGCGGAGCACGCACTACCTGCGAGAAGACCACATCACCCTCATAGTGACCAATCTCCATCTCGAAAATTTCGTCATATGCTCGTACTGACTCAATGCTTGCGGTTACGCCACCTACCAGCTCATAACCCTCAACAGGATCGAATGTAAAGGTTGTAGCCAGAGGGCCTCCCTCATAGGGACCCAGGTCATACATATGCCACCCCTGAGCGACCGACGCCTTGAAGTCGATACGATACTCACCATCGGCTACCTGCTCGACAGATGTGCTCCACGATACGGGATCAAAGAGCTGAGGCTGCGCCATAGCCGACAAGGAGGTCAGCACCACAGCCAATGTCAAAAAGATATTCTTCACGAAATTCATATTTTAATTTTATTTATTTCCTTTTCTCACCCCTCCCGCGATGCAGGCAAGGCGCTATATAGCAAGTCGCAAAAGTAGAAAAAAAAACAGATTCCTGCAAATAAGAATCTGTTTTATAGCACTTTTTACTACTCTATTTCGAAAATTCGCTGCTCATCGTCGCCCGCTGTAATGCGTACAACCATGGCATCGTCGGGAATCAGTGGCTCTATTTTCTCGGGCCACTCCACCAGACACAGGTCGCCAGAGTAGAAATACTCCTCGTAACCAAGATCGAAAACCTCCTCAATACGATCGATACGATAAAAGTCAAAGTGGTATATGCGGCACTCACTGCCCTCGTATTGGTTCACCAGTGCAAACGTAGGACTTGTCACCGTATCCTCCGCACCGAGCAGCGCAGCGATACGGCTCACAAGTGTAGTCTTGCCGGCACCCATACCTCCACGCAGGAGCACCACCGTACGACCATCGAGCGAGTTGATGATCTCCTCGGCAACGCGCGGTAAATCGGACAATGCGTCTATCTCTATTCTCTTCATAATTACTGCTTTTTAGGTTTAAGAACGATATACGGCACCAACATCTCCTCCATGGAGATGCCTCCATGCTGGACCGTATTGCGATAGTAGCGTATGAACTTGTTGGCGTCGTTGTTATATACAAAATAGTCACGGTTATATGCGAAGATATAACTTGACGAAAGATTGATTCGCGGCAGCATGATATCCTCGGGGCGGGTCACCTCGTACACCTCGCGGGCATTATACTGCAGGTTGCGTCCTGTCTTGTAACGCAGGTTGGGTGATGTCTCCCTGTCACCCGTAACCTTGATGGGGTTATCCACGCGGATGGTTCCGTGATCCGAAGTGACAATGACCGTATGTCCACGCTCGGAGAGCATCTTCAACAGCTCAAACAATTCCGAGTGCTCGAACCATGAACGCGTAAGCGAACGGAACGAAGCTTCATCCTCGGTGAGTTCACGGATAATATCCGTTTCGGTGCGGGCGTGCGAAAGGATATCGAGAAAGTTATAGACAATGACCGAGAAGTCGGCATCATACACACGGCTGATATTGTCGATAAGCTTGCGGCCAGCCTCGGGGCGCACCAGCTTATCGAATGTCCACTTATAGGACTTGCCAGCCATTGTCAGCTGACGACCCAGGAACTCCTCCTCATACTGATTTTTGCCACCCTCCTCATTGTCATTGAGCCACTTATCGGGCATCATGCGGTCGATAGCCAACGGCATCAGACCGGCAAAAATGGCATTGCGGGCATACTGCGTAGCCGAGGGCAGGATAGCACAGTAAAAATCATCAACTGCCACATCATAATAGCCATGCAGCAGAGAGTTTATGGCACGCCACTGATCGTAGCGGAAATTGTCGATTAGCAGCAGCGTTGTCTTGCTGTTCTCATCCACCACGGGAAAAATCTTCTTACGCATAAGCGTATGCGAGAGGATGGGTATCTCCGACTCCTCCACACGCTTATTGATCCAATTATAGTAGTTGCGGCGCACAAACTTGCAGAACTCCTGATTGGCCTCGCTCTTCTGATACGACAACACCTCGCGGATGCTGGCATCGGCCGTAGAGGATAACTCTATTTCCCAACCCGTAATCTTACGATAGAGCGTACACCACGCCTCGAATGAATCCGCCCCCTGACACATGGCCGATATGCGACCGAACTCGGCGCGGTAATCCGCCGTAGTCTGCTCGGTTACAAGCTGTTGCGAGTGGACATTCTTCTTTATCGAAAGCAGTACCTGATTGGGGTTTACGGGCTTGATGATATAGTCAGCAATCTTCGATCCGATAGCCTTATCCATCAGATGTTCCTCCTCGCTCTTCGTCACCATGATAACAGGCGTGGTGGGACGCACATCCTTGATCAAAGGAAGCGTCTCCAAACCGGTCATACCCGGCATCATCTCATCCAGGATAATAAGGTCATAGGCCGTCGTACGCACCATATCAATGGCATCGTAGCCATTGTTGCAGGTATCTACATCGTAACCCTTATTTTGGAGGAAGAAGATGTGAGGCTTGAGCAACTCCACCTCATCATCAACCCATAATATCTTTGCCATATCTCAATGCTTAACGTTTTCGCTCGATGCTTTCTACTTAAAGAACGCATCAAAGACGGTTCTAATTGTTGGGAAAGTGTTTTTTATTTTCTCTTTCACCTCGGCCAGGGGCACCCACTCGGCGCATACGATTCCCTCCTCGCGCTGAGGCGCCAGCTCACACGCTGCAGCCCGCATGGAATACCATGCAGTAAGTTTCAACTCCCACTTACCATATAAATTATAGGCATGCAGCGTTGTAGCGAGCAAGTGCTCGACCTCTGCCACCTTCACGCCTGTCTCTTCCGCCGCTTCACGTGCCGCACACTGGGCAAACGACTCGTCCATCTCGCGATGTCCCTTGGGCAAATCCCAGCGTTCGTTGCGACGAATCATAACCACCTCTGCGCGCTCAGTCTCCACCACACCTCCTGCAGCCTCAACCCATACCATCTGATTG
>JAGBYV010000318.1 GCA_017628595.1 Alistipes sp. | reverse complement strand
TGTAGCCCCATATCTGACCACGTAGTGAGTCGGTTTGAACCATCTCCAATGCCTGCTCGAAGGTTGCGATGGCTCCATGCAGGTCGCCTCGTACGTAGAGGCGGTTGGCCTTGCGGATGGGAAGCGTCGGATCGTTGGGGAAGACCTCCATGGCGCGCTGAACATAGTGGTCGAGCGAGTCGGTGTGATCCAGATACTCCTCCATATCGATTACGGCCATGTAGTAATCCATCTGTGGCGGCTCATCCTTCAGATGCAGCTTGAAGTGCTGCAGGGCAGCTTCTATCTCGCCACCCGCTATGAGGTGGTCGCCGTAAAGGTCGATGGTGCGCTTGTCAGTGGGATAGTGCAGTGCCATGGTCGATGCCAGAGCACCCAGGGCGAAGTAGTGTTCGCCGTAGAATTTACGGTCGGAGGTGAGACGACCAAAGAGCTCCAACTTGCGGTCCAGCGGGAATTCGGGACGTGCATAGAGCAGTCGAAGTGTAGCGAGGTAACCCTTCATGTCGCGCTGCGATGAGCAGTAGTCGGCATAGGCACCCAGCGCCTGCACACTCGTCGAGTCCATCTCCAGTGCGCGACGGTAGGCCACGCCTGCGAGCGAATCCTTGCCGGCAGAGAGATAGGTGTCGCCCAGCGAGAGGTGGTTCACCTGCTCGTATGGAGCCTCCTCAACGATCTGCTCGGCCTCCTTGATGGCACGATCCATCTGCCCCGTGGATATGAGCAGCGAGCGTTTCATCTCCGAGAGGTAGGCGTTCTTGCCAAAGCGCATATCGGCCGAATCGAGCACCGAGATCGCCGTGTAGGGTTGCTTGCGCTGCTGGTAGAGGATGGCCACAATGCGGTAGTGGTCGGGGTTCTTCTTGTCGATCTGCATCAGGCGACGATAGATGTTCAGGGCCTCGTCACCCTTGTTGTTGATCAGCAGCGACTGACCATAAGCCGTTGCATACCAACGGTTTGTTGAATCGCTCTCGTAGGCTCGACGGGCATACTCCAGAGCGCTCTCGGGTTGTGAGCGCTGAGTCTCCACCGCCAGACGATGGAGTGCCGGCGCGTAGTCGGGATCAATCTCCAGCGCCTCACGCAGCAGGCGCAGAGCCGCCGCCGAGTCGTTCTGAATGGTGGCAGCACGCAGGGCATCGGTGTACTTGTAGAGTGCGCCGAGCGAGTCGGGTATCTCGAGCTTTATCTTGCGCAGCGTATCGGGCACATAACGCACCTTTGTCGCGGTGCTGTCTTCTCGCTCCGTGCGGGCATACTCGATGGCCATAGCCGTACGTGCCCGTAAGGATGTGGCGTGTGCCACGACACTCGCAAGGAGCATCACGGCAAGGGCCACAACAACAGCGAAGCGATATGTGCGATGCGCTCTCAAAATTTTTTCTGTTTAGGGCGTTATCGGTTTTTTACAACGCCGAGTCAAACTGGTGCAGGAAGCGTACGTCGTTCTCGAAGTACAGACGCAGATCCTTCACGCCATACTTCAGCATTGCGATACGCTCAACACCCATACCAAAGGCGAATCCTGAGTACTTCTTTGAGTCTATGCCGCTGGCCTCCAATACGTTGGGGTCAACCATACCGCAACCCATAATCTCCAGCCAGCCTGTACCCTTACATACGTTACAGCCCTTGCCACCACACAGGTTGCAGCTCACGTCAACCTCAGCCGAAGGCTCGGTGAAGGGGAAGTATGAGGGGCGCATACGGATGGTTGCCGACTCGCCGAAGAGCTCCTTGGCGAAGTAGAGAATCGACTGCTTCATATCAGCAAATGACACATTCTCATCGATATACAGACCCTCCACCTGATGGAAGATGCAGTGTGCGCGGTACGAAATAGCCTCGTTACGGAACACACGGCCGGGGCATACGATGCGGATGGGGGGCTGCTGACGCTCCATAGCACGCACCTGGATTGAAGAGGTGTGGGTGCGAAGCAGCAGATCCTTCACGTTGGGCTCGTTGGATGCCTTCTCCACGAAGAATGTATCCTGCATATCGCGTGCAGGGTGTGAGAGGGGGAAGTTCAAGGCTGAGAATACGTGCCAGTCGTCCTCGATCTCGGGACCCTCGGCTACGGTGTAACCCAGGCGTGAGAAGATCTCCACGATCTGGTTCTTCACAATCGAGATGGGGTGGCGTGTGCCGTCGGCTGATGCAGCACCGGGGCGGGTCATATCATCGATCGACTCGCTCTTCATATTTGAAGACTGCAGCGATGCCTTGAGCTCGTTGATGCGAGCCTGCGCCGCCTGCTTCAGGGCGTTGATCTTCTGACCAAGCTCGCGCTTCTGCTCTGCGGGAACGCTCTTAAATTCGTCCATAAGTGCCGTAAGTTCGCCTTTCTTGCCGAGGATTTTGATACGGAACTCCTCCACCTCGGCGGCCGTAGTGGGCGCAAAGGCCTCTACACGCTTGAGCAGCTCGTCAATTTTGTTGATCATCGTTATTTTGCTTTTATACTAATTTCAACTATTTTTGCGTTAGTGTTATGTATATATAACGCGCAAAGTTAGAAAAAAAATATGAAAACTGCCCGATTTTTCACACTAATTATACTGTCGCTCTGCCTTCTCGGCCCGCAGATGCTTTTGGCACAAGGCAGACGCGACAACACTGCCCGCGACTCACTGCGCCGTGAGATGCGTCGCGCAGCGCGCCTGCGCAGCCGCGAAGTCGAGCCCGTGCGCATCGACTCAGCTCTGCTCGAGGGTGGCGTGCGTCGGGTGGGTGAGCGGGGACGTATAGCCCTCTCGCTGGAGGGTGGCGGCGCACGAGGACTCTACCATATAGGCGTCATTAAGGCTCTGGAGGAGAACGACATACCCATCGACTACATCTCAGGC
>JAGBYV010000317.1 GCA_017628595.1 Alistipes sp. | reverse complement strand
GGTATGACCCGCTCAATATCTATCACCACGGGCGAGATTGGTGGCCTGATGGATTCGCAGTCGTCATACGCCACACCGCTGGCATTCGACATCTACAGCGACGAGATGACCATCCAGGGCGGTGCCAACGCCGGCATGACCTACAAGGCCTTCGCCGCAAAGCGTCTGGCCGAATTGGCCGCAGCACCCTCACGCAGTGGGAACGAGGGCGAGGTGAAGGTTCTGGGTCGTCGTGACTTCGACCAGATGAGCAACCCCGCGCAGTCGAACCCCACAGCCTCAGCACCCGCCTACACCATCACCACAGGCTTCTCAGCCACACCCAACATCCTGCCCGCGCTTACGGCCAACGGCTATGTGGATGAGGCTTATCGTATGCTGGCCTGCACCGACTACGCTTCGTGGCTCTACCCCGTCAAGCTCGGCTCAACATCTATGTGGGAGCGCTGGAACTCTTACGAGCTGGCCTTCCAGCAGGGTGGCGAGAGCTCTATGAACTCGTTCAACCACTTTGCTCTGGGCTCGGTAGGAGCGTGGCTCTGGGAGTACCACCTCGGCATCACCTCCGACAGTGGTCGCGGCTACAAGGAGTTTACCCTTCAGCCCCTGCCCGGTGGCACATACTCATCGGCCGATGGTACCTACCACTCATCATACGGTGCCATCCGCAGCGCCTGGACAGCCTCTGCAGGTAGCCTTACGTCGTACTCTTGCACCGTGCCCGCCAACACCTCGGCAACGTTGTATCTGCCCGTCGAGACCGCCTCGATGGAGGGCTTTGCCGCCGCGGAGGGCGTAACATACGAGGGTATGACACGTCGCAATGGTCGTGAGGTGGCCCAGTTCAAGCTCCTCGCTGGCGAGTATGAGTTCACGCTCAGTGGCGCTAAGTGGAGTGTGAAGTAACACCTTAAAGGACAATTAATGGCAGTTTTTGTAAAAAACTTGCTATATTTGCAAAATAATAAACTCCTCTCTCACGTTTATAGGGAGGAGTTTTCTACGTGACTTTATTGACAACAGAGGGGTGCTAACATAGCCTTACCACAATATTGGAGGGTGTGCTGATGCAGCTTTACCGCAAAATTGGGATGGTGCGCTGATGCAGCCTTTCTGAAAAACAGAGTCCATTGCACAGCAAATAAGAAGAAAAAACTATACTAACATGAGCGAAGTAATTAACATTAAAGAACTCAACGAGCGCATCGAGCGCGAGAGTGTTTTTGTCGATACTCTGCGTGCCGAGATGAGCAAAGTAATTGTCGGTCAGAGCCATCTGGTCGATACCCTTTTGATTGGTCTGCTCTCTAACGGCCACATCCTCCTGGAGGGTGTGCCGGGATTGGCAAAGACCTTGGCTATCACCACTCTTGCCAAGGCTGTGGATGCCAACTTCTCGCGTATTCAGTTTACGCCCGACCTCTTGCCCGCCGACCTTGTAGGTACGCTCATCTACTCGCAGAAGAGCGAGGATTTCGTGGTGCGCAAGGGCCCCGTATTTGCCAACTTCGTTTTGGCCGATGAGATCAACCGTTCGCCCGCCAAGGTGCAGTCGGCACTGCTGGAGGCTATGCAGGAGCGTCAGGTGACCATCGGCGACGAGACCTACCCTCTGCCCGAGCCCTTCCTCGTATTGGCTACGCAGAACCCCCTGGAGCAGGAGGGTACCTATCCTCTGCCCGAGGCGCAGGTCGACCGTTTTATGCTCAAGGCCAAGATCTCATACCCCAAGAAGCAGGAGGAGCGCGAGATCGTGCGTATGAACCTCTCGGGTAAGGGTATGCCCCAGCCCGCCAAGGTCATCACGCCCGAGGATATAGTCAAGGCGCGCAAGGTCGTGGAGGATGTATATATGGACGAGAAGATCGAGAAGTATATCATCGACATCATCTTCGCCACACGCGAGCCCAAGGAGTACTCACTCGAGAAGCTGCAGCCTCTGATCGCCTACGGTGGTTCGCCCCGTGCCAGCATCTCATTGGCTAAGGCTGCCCGTGCCTATGCCTTCATCCGTCGCCGTGGTTACGTCATCCCCGAGGATGTGCGTGCCGTGTGTCACGACGTGTTGCGTCACCGCATTGGTCTCACGTACGAGGCCGAGGCCGAGAACATCACCACCGAGCACATCATAACCGAGATTCTGAATAACGTAGTAGTGCCCTAATGCAGCAGAGCGAGAACGATATTCTCCGCCGAGTCCGCAAGATAGAGATCAAGACGCGCGGATTGTCGAACGAGATCTTTGCCGGAAAGTATCACACAGCCTTCCGCGGACGTGGTATGTCATTCAGCGAGGTGCGCGAGTACCGTGCCGGTGACGACGTGCGCGATATCGACTGGAACGTTACGGCACGCTCGTCGAAGCCCCACATCAAGATCTACGAGGAGGAGCGTGAGCTTACGATGATGCTCCTTGTCGATGTCAGCGGCTCGCGTCAGTTTGGTTCGACCTCTCGCACCAAGAAGAATCTGATGACCGAGATTGCCGCCGTGCTGGCCTTCTCGGCAGCGCAGAACAACGATAAGGTGGGCTGCATATTCTTCTCCGACCGCATCGAGAAGTTCATCCCCGCAGCCAAGGGCAAGAGCCACATCCTGATGATTATACGCGAGCTCATTAAGTTTGAGCCCGAGTCGCGCCGCACATCCATTTCGGAGGCCGTGCGCTTTCTCACCAACGTCAACAAGAAGCGTTGTACGACATTCATCCTCTCGGACTTCCTCTCGCCCAGGAGCGATCAGGCACAGCTCGAAGATGCACTGAAGATTGCAGGCTCGAAGCACGACCTGGTGGGTATCCGCGTTGTGGATCGAAGGGAGGCTGAGCTGCCCGACGTGGGCATCGTGGAGCTGCAGGATGCCGAGACCGACAGAAAGGTGTGGGTCGACACCTCGTCACGACGCGTGCGCGAGCACTATACCGAGCAGTGGCGCGAGAGGGAGCGTCAGACGGTGGAGATGCTGCGTCGCGGAAGAATCGACACGGCCACCATCTCGACCGATGGCGACTATGTTGTGGAACTCATTAAACTCTTTAAACAGAGATAGGTTGAAGAGTATGAATACTAAATTTTATACGAAAAATATACGATTGCTGGCTTCGCTTGCCGTGTTGCTTGTGGTGGGGCTCTCGTTCGTGGTTTCGGCGCAGAGCTCAGGGACTACTCTGCCGAGC
>JAGBYV010000316.1 GCA_017628595.1 Alistipes sp. | reverse complement strand
TGCCGCGGGGGGAATCTCCCAATAATAGCTCACCACAAGGCCCATAACAGTGCCAAAGGTGGCAATAAGCGATGCCCACAGCGTTATTTTTGCATATGATTTGGTCAGTGTATTGGCTGCAACCACAGGCATGGTAAAGAGCGAAAGCAGCAGAACAATACCCATAATACGAATAGCCAGCACTATGGTTATGGCAACAACGGCCATCAACAGATACGAACTCACACGGGTGGCTATGCCCTGACTTGCCGCAAAATCGCGATCAAAGGCCAGATACATCACCTGACGCCACCAAAGGGCGCATCCCACAACGCACAGCAGGGTGAACAGGCCGAGCATGATGACATCTGCCGATGTGACGGTCACAATGCTTCCGAACATATAACTTGCCAGATCGCCCGATGTATAACCTGGCGTGAGGCTCATGAACAACGCTCCGACGGCCATTCCCACGCCCCACATAATGCCTATGGCAGAATCTTCGCGTATCTTACCGCGGTCGCTCGCCCACTCAATACCCATTGCCGACAGGATGGCAAACACCATAGCACCGCCGATGGGATTCACTCCGGCCCACAGGGCTATGCCCAGACCGCCAAACGATGCGTGCGTAATACCACCACAGAGAAAAACCATACGTCGTGCCACGACATATGTTCCCACAATACCGCACATTATGCCGGCAAAAATGGCAGCCAGCAGTGCATTCATCAGGTAACGGTACTCAAATATGTCAACAAAAAAATCCATATTGCACAATAAAACGCGCACAAATTTACTTTAATTATCGGATTGCGTCAAAACTTTTTTCCGATTCCGACAAGTTTTCGTAACTTCGCACTACAAAAAAGATCATTTTTTACGATTTATGAAGCGTCGAGTTAGTTTTCATACACTGGGTTGTAAGCTCAATTTCTCGGAGAGTTCCACCATCGCCCGCCAATTCGAGGAGGGCGGTTTCGAGCGCGTGGGAGTAAACGATGAGGCCGATATATGTGTTATCAACAGCTGTTCCGTAACGGAGCACGCCGACAAGAAATGCCGTAACATAATACGCAAGCTGCACCGCCGCAACCCGCAGGCAATAATCGCCGTAACGGGATGCTACGCACAGCTCAAGCCCTACGAGATTGCAAAGATCGAAGGAGTAGATATAGTATTGGGCAACAACGACAAAGGGGATTTATATAAACGAGTGGTTGAACTCGGACAACGTGGTCAGACCGAAGTCTATAGCTGCGACTGCGAGGAGATTACACGCTTCTTTTCCGCCTTCTCCTCAGGTGACCGTTCTCGCTCTTTCCTCAAGGTGCAGGATGGTTGCGACTATAAGTGCGCCTACTGCACAATCCACTATGCCCGCGGATCAAGCCGCAACATCCCTATTGCCGACATCGTAGCCGAGGCCGAAAAAGTGGCCGCAACAGGGCTGAAAGAGATTGTTATTACGGGCATCAACACGGGCGATTTCGGCCGTACGACGGGAGAGAAATTCATCGACTTGCTGCGTGCGTTGAACCAGGTGGAGGGTATCGAGCGCTATCGCATTTCGTCAATAGAGCCCAACCTCATAACTGACGAGATAATAGAGTTTTGCGCCGCATCACCTAAATTTCAGCATCACTTCCATATTCCACTTCAGAGTGGTTCGGATCACATCCTCGGACTCATGCGTCGCCGCTACACATCCTCTCGTTTTGCCGACCGCATTGAGAAGATCCGTTCGCTAATGCCCGACGCTTTTATAGGCATCGACGTAATCACTGGCTTCCCCGGCGAAACGGAGCAATATTTCCAGGAGACATACGATCTGCTTGCGCGTCTTCGACCGGCCTTCCTGCATATCTTCCCCTTCTCGGAGCGTCCCGGCACACCGGCTGTCGATATGCCCGACAAGGTGCCATCGTACATCTCAACACAACGTGTTGCACGTCTGGAGGAGTTGTGCGACGAGCTGCATTACGACTTCTGCTCGAAGGCTGTAGGCAGCGAGGCTGAAGTACTCTTCGAGAGCACTATGCGAGGCGGCATGATGTATGGATACACGGGCAACTACATCCGCGTCAAGGCACCCTACCGCCACGATATGATCAACCGCATATGCCGTGTAAAACTCACAGCCATTGGCGATGATCACGATGTGATGGCCGAGATTTTGGAGTAAAACATGTTTTCCGTAGGAAAAAATCGCTCTGATAAAAAAATATTGCTATATTTGCATAATTAGCATTAACTATTTTGTTATGACCGGTATTCGCAAAAGAGTAACCATAGGTTTTCTGAGCATTGTCGTGCTTCTGTTTTTCTCGGGTTTGGTTTCGCTTTTTGAGCTTAACCACATGAGCCAGGATATAGACTCCATCTTGAGCAGCAACCGTAAGAGTATCACTCTGTCGGAGAATATGCTGGATGCCATACGCGCCAACGATCGCGCCGTTATTCACTACGCCGTTCTGCGCGATACGACCTATGCCGACTCGTGCCGTGTGCGCAGCGAGGCTTTCATCGCCAAGATAGCCGATGCACGCCAGGAGACATCCTCTGCGGCAGCACCATTCTTCGATTCACTCGATATGTATGCCCAGCGCCTGGCCTCGCTCGTTGAGGAGTTACGCTCTAGTCATCGTGTGGAGCAGAGCTATATGGCCGAAGAGATTTTTGCACTCGCGCCCGCATTCAATGGCAGCGAGTGGTACGATACGGAGTATCTCCCAGCATACAATGTGGCAAGTGGTCAGATTCTGCAGGTGCTGACATATGCGCAGAACTCTCTCACACCGCGAGCCGAGCGACTCAGCCGCAACGCCTATCGTGCAGTTACTCCGGTATTTATCTCACTGGTAGTAATGATCGTCATCCTGCTGATGTTCTACTACTTCATCCGTATCTACGCTTTGAATCCCATCGTAGAGATGAACAAAAATCTTGGCGACTGGATGCGCTACCGACTGCCCTTTAGCGTCAAGGCAGAGTGTCGTGACGAGTTGGCCGAGTTGCGCGACAAGATAGAATCGGTTACAACAAACACAAAGATTTCCCCCAAATAATCTTTCGGTCAAGAGATGCGATATAGTGTGGTCATAAGGTACATAGGCATGGTGCTGCTGGTTCTGGCGGCATTCATGTTGGCGTCGGCCGGCATATCGTACATGAGTGGTGTCGATTCGGCATATACTCCGCTCGTAATGTCATCACTGCTTACACTGCTGATGGGTTGCTTCCCGCTGATTTTCGTACCACGCACAGATCGCATATCGCAGAAAGAGGCCTACTGTATCGTTGTCGGCGCGTGGGTTGTAGCCAGCATCGTGGGTATGTTCCCCTATCTTATGTGGGGCGGCGAGTTCACTCCCATCAACGCATGGTTTGAAAGCGTCTCGGGATTCACCACTACCGGTGCATCCATCCTCAACGATATTGAAGCACTGCCTCGCGGCCTGCTATTCTGGCGAATGTCAACGAGTTGGATCGGAGGTATCGGAGTTGTAATGTTCGCCCTTGTGATTCTGCCCTCTATCGGCAAGAGCAAGATGATGCTTTCGCACTTCGAGCTGTCGTCGCTGGCCAAGGATAATTTCAACCTCTACTGCACCCCTACCGTAGTGCGTATTATCCTCTCGGTGTATATCGGCCTTACCATTGCGTCAACTCTCATCCTGAAATTGTGTGGCATGAACTGGTTCGACGCCCTGTGTCACGCCATGTCGGCATGCGGAACTTGTGGTTTCAGCACCAAAAACCTCAGTATCGGATGGTTTAACTCACCTCTCAT
>JAGBYV010000315.1 GCA_017628595.1 Alistipes sp. | reverse complement strand
TTACTAGACGTAAATGAGGATTTCGAACACAAGCGTAACGTTGCGATTAAGCGAGGGCAGAAGGTGCTTGCACACTGTGCCGAGCGAAGCAACGAAAAGGAACTTAACGCAGAAATCACCTTGTTAGACGCGTTTTTTTATTTCTTTTCTCGCTTGGGAAACCACCCTCTCTCGACACGTTTCTTCTGTTCGAAGAGCTCGCCGATTGACCAGAACGACGAAGCGCCCCACACTGCCAACAGTGTGGACCACAGCACATTCTCAACCATGAGCGAAGCCGCAATGGCCACCACTCCCATCAGCGCAAATATCCACCATATACGCGTTCCGAAGTAGTATTCGCCCTTGATTACGAGCGGATGAAACAAACCGATAATAAAGAATGTAGCAACGCCAATTATAAGTCCTGTAAAGTACATAATTCTCCTTGTTTAGATTTCGAGGGCAAAGATAACAATTTATGCGCCACCATACGCCTCTCATTTTTGATAGTTTTACCCTTTTTTAAGCACAATTTTTCGACCCGTGTAGGCTCTTTTACAAAGATTTTATATCTTTGCATGATTTTTCGCACGAAATAATAAAAAATAAGATACTATGTTTGAAAATCTAACAGACAAATTAGAACGATCGTTTAAGATACTTAAGGGTGAGGGTCGCATCACCGAGATCAACGTTGCCGAGACTCTGAAGGAGATTCGCCGTGCTCTGATCGATGCCGACGTGAACTACAAGGTAGCAAAGTCGTTCACCGACGATGTAAAGAAGAAGGCTCTGGGTCAGGACGTATTGAAGTCAGTGAAGCCCGGCCAGATGATGACCAAGATCGTACGCGACGAGTTGGCGCAGCTGATGGGTGGCACAGCTACCGACATCAAGCTGGAGGGACAGCCCGCCGTTATCCTTATCGCGGGTCTGCAGGGTTCGGGTAAGACCACCTTCTCGGGCAAGCTGGCCTCGATGATCAAGTCAAAGAAGGGTCGTCAGGTGTTGCTCGTAGCGGGTGACGTATATCGTCCTGCGGCTATCGATCAGTTGAAGATTCTGGGTGAGCAGGTTGGCGTAGAGGTTTACACCGAGCCGGGCAATATGAACCCCGTGGAGATTGCACAGAACGCTATCGCCTACGCACGTCAGAAGTCTTACAACACCGTCATCGTCGATACCGCCGGTCGTCTGGCCGTAGATGAGGCTATGATGCAGGAGATCACCGCTATCAAGGCTGCCGTTAAGCCCTCGGAGACTCTGTTCGTAGTGGATGCCATGACGGGTCAGGATGCAGTAAATACCGCCAAGGAGTTCAACGACCGCCTCGACTTCGATGGCGTGGTGCTCACCAAGCTGGATGGTGATACCCGTGGTGGTGCTGCAATCTCTATCCGTTCGGTAGTAAACAAGCCCCTGAAGTTCATCTCTTCTGGCGAGAAGATGGATGCCCTGCAGGTGTTCCACCCCGAGCGTATGGCCGACCGTATTCTGGGTATGGGTGATGTTGTTTCGCTCGTTGAGAAGGCACAGGAGCAGTACGACGAGGAGGCAGCACGCAAGCTGAAGAAGAAGCTGGTGAAGGATCAGTTCAACTTCAACGATTTCCTCGACCAGATCAACCAGATCAAGAAGATGGGTAACCTGAAGGATATCGCCTCGATGATTCCCGGCATGGGCAAGATGTTAAAGGATGTTGACATCCCCGACGATGCTTTCAAGCAGACTGAGGCTATCATCGGCTCAATGACACCTGCCGAGCGCGAGAAGCCCGAGATCATCAACGCAAAGCGTCGCGAGCGCATTGCCAAGGGTTCGGGTACAACCATCGCCGACGTGAATCGTCTTCTGAAGCAGTTTGAGGAGACCCGCAAGATGATGAAGATGGTCGCTGGTGGCGGCCTTCAGCAGCGTATGCAGCAGATGCGTCGCGGTGGCGGTTTCCGTAGATAAAATAGACATAAAAAGAGAAAGAATCTGTCAGACCCACGGTTTGGCAGATTTTTTTTTTGGGGGGGGGAATTATTTCCTATATTTGTAACCATAACCTTAGCTACTACAATTATGAAACGACTTTTGCTCCTTTTCGCGTTGCTTTTTTCCGCTACACTATCATTTGCACAGGATGATATCAGGGTGCGACGCATCGAAGTGGAACCCAGCATAGGCTTAGGCGATGGCATAGCCCTTGCCATCGAGGTGCGTAACAATATCAGCGCCCGCTGGGATATAGGCCCACGTGCAAGCATGGATTTCTACGGCCCGCAGGCAAGCATTGTCTCGGACTACAACTTCGTTCGTCCCGACAAGGATATTCTCTTTTTTGTAGGCGGAGGTGTCGGTT
>JAGBYV010000314.1 GCA_017628595.1 Alistipes sp. | reverse complement strand
GTGGCTACTACTACTCCGAGAGTCACGATATCATTTGTGTCGAGGATGTGGAACTGCATGGTGCCGATTACGATATGAAGAGCGACTCCATTATCTACAATACGGATAGCGAGATGGCGCACTTCTTTACCTCAAGCGAGATATGGAATGTCGATGGCGACTATCTCTCGGCCGATGCCGGTATGTATGATAAGGCGCAGGATCTCTATATGGTTACCCGCAACGGTTATATCCTGACCAAGGATCAGGAGATGTGGGGTGATACCTTATCTTATTATCGCACGTCGGGTTATGTCGAGGGACGCGGAAATATCCAGATGGATGATTTCAAGGAGAAGATGATGGCCTTTGGTGATTATGCCGAGTATTGGCAGGATCCGGGCAATATGCTCCTTACTCGCCGTCCGGCGGTAATCAGTTATGACCTGTCGCAAAGCGACTCTGTGTTTATGCGTGCCGATACCATTTCCGTGCGTACGATCTCCATTCAGGAGGAGCGTGCCGCTGCCGAGAAAGCTGCTGCGGAGAAGGCCGCTGCGGAGGCGCAGCAGGCAACCGCACGTCAGAATACACCCCCGTCGCAACCCACTCAGTCCAACGCTGCGCATCAAGCGGCAGTAGAGGATGCCGATATGGATTATGAGGATGAGAAGATGCTCTCTGAGGAGCAGCCGGCAGATAGCGTTCAGAAGGATAGCGTAGTGCTCAGTGACAAGGAGTTGCGTGCGCAGATAAAGGCGCAGGCAAAGGCTGAGGCTCGCAAAGCCAAGGCTGAGGCTCAAAAGGTGAAGGCCGCTGCACGTAAACTGAAGCTGGACTCTATTGCCCGCGTCCGTCAGGCCAAGGTTACGGCTATGCTCGATCGCCAGAAGGCTAAGGAACTGGCTCGCTATCAGAAGGATTCTGTACGTCGAGCCGAGCGCCGAGCAAAACTTGTGAGCCGTGGCCGCGATGTGTCGTTGCTTGATCGCGAGGATAGCCTGGCCGGTGTGGCTCGTGAGCGTCTGCTCAGTGGTCCGTTGCCACTCAAGGATACAATGCCCAAGCCGCAGGCAGAGCCTGAAATAGCGGAGGATACTGTTGCCGCACAGGAGAAGGTGGATTCGATTGCAGCCGATAGTGTATATCGTCTGCTGAAGGCATATCGTGGCGTTAAGATGTTCCGTAAGGATGCGCAGATGGTGTGCGACTCGCTTTCGAGCTCGTCACAGGACTCTGTCGTCCGTATGTATATTGATCCCGTGTTGTGGAACGGCTCAAACCAGCTGGCTGCAACCGAGATGCAGCTCTTCACGCGCAATCAGCAGCTTGAGCGAGCTGAGTTCCTGGAGAATCCCATCATGGTGGGAGAGGTTGATGGCCGTTACTTTAATCAGGTGACAGGCAAGAAGATGATAGCCTTCTTCCGCGACAATGAACTCTATCGTGATGATGTTGAGGGCAATGTGCAGACTATCTATTTCCGTACCGTTGACGAGCAGTCGAAGGAGGTCATTGAGATGACATACCTTGAGAGTGCATCGGCTTCGTTCTATTTGGAAGATCAGCAATTGGTTGGTATCACATATCGCAATGAGGTGCCTTTTACGCTCTATCCCATCGGCCTGCTACCAGCTACGCAACCTACCGAGTTGCCTAACTTTAAGTGGGTGCCCGAGCGTCGTCCCTCGCTTGAGGATGTTTTTGATCGCCAGATCAGGGAGTCGCAGCGCGAGAAGGTAGCCCTTCGTATGCGCCCCACGTTCCGCATAGTCGAGCGCATGGACCGCCGCAAGGAGGTTCTGCTGATGTCTGGTGAGTGGATTGATCGCGAGGATGAGCTTTCGCCCGAGGTGGTGGAGTGGCGTGATACGCGTGGCTTGTAGCGATGTCTGATTGAGGGCGCGCTGAGCATTTGCGCGTCGCTTTTTGCTCTATTTTTTGTGGATGCCGGCAGTAAATTTCCGTCAAGTAGGAGATAATCTTCTGTTTCGCTCATTTCCTGTTTTTTAACGTTTTTTTAACGTTTTTTGCCAAAATTATTTGGATAATGATTTTT
>JAGBYV010000313.1 GCA_017628595.1 Alistipes sp. | reverse complement strand
TAGAGTTACTCGGTGCGACCGAACCACTTTTTGACGCGGCGCACACCCTCAACACCAAGAATCAGCAGACCGCCATACTGTGCCGTCTTGGCACGGCCGAACAGCACAAACCACAATGCACCCCTCAATGCAGCGCTCACAGGCAGAGCCAGTGCCGCAAACGAGAGCAGGTAGAACACGACGCAAGACGAAAGAACCACAACGCCCGTGCGGAACGAAAGCCCCGCAAGCCACTGTTTGACGGGCAGGAGTATTTGCTGCATACGCTGTTTCACCGTTCTGGTCATTTAAGAATTTGAATTCGGCCAAAGGTAGCGTTATTTTCATAAATAGCCAACCTCGCAAAATAAAAACGTCAAGAAACCGAGAGTTTTTATCTATTTTTTCCTATCTTTGAAAGATTAAAGAGAAGAATCTCAAAATACTAAGATATGAGTAATAGCAAATATACCTTGCAAGAGGTGACAACAAAGGCTTTGGAGGAGGAGTTCATCGCCCTGCCCAAACGCCTTTACAAGGGTAATCGCAACTGGGTATGCCCTCTCGATGACGATATCAAGGCGGTGTTCAACCCTGCAAAGAACAAGCTTTTTGCCGATGGCGAGGCTATCCGCTGGGTGGCACGCAACAAGGAGGGCGAGGTGGTAGGTCGTATCGCTGCTTTCTACGACAACGAGCACGCCTACTCATACGAGCAGCCTACGGGCGGATGCGGTTTCTTCGAGGCTATCAACGATCAGGAGCTGGCCAACCAGCTCTTCGATGCAGCACGCCTGTGGCTCGTAAGCCGCGGTATGGAGGCTATGGATGGCCCCGTGAACTTCGGTCCTCGTGATTCGTGGTGGGGACTTTTGGTCGATGGTTTCGAGTTCCAGCCCCTCTACGCCAACCCCTACAACCCTCCCTACTACAAGGAGCTGTTTGAGGCATACGGTTTCCAGAACTACTTCAACCAGAACACCTATCTGTGGCGTGTATATGATGACGACATCAACCAGTCGATCCACGACCGTGCAAAGCGTCTGCACAACACCCCCGGCTATTCGTTTGCAAACATCAAGGGACGCAACCTGGAGGAGGTGGCCGAGGATTTCCGCATCATCTACAATAAGGCGTGGTCGCTCTTTACTGGCGTGAAGCCCATGCCCAAGGAGGAGGCACAGCAGATTGTCAACACTCTGCGACCCATTGTTGACCCCAACATCATCTTCTTCACATACTTCAACAACGAGCCCGTTGGATTCTTCATCATGGTGCCCGACATCAACCGCATCATCGGCAAGTTCAACGGAAAGCTCAACCTGCTTAACAAGTTGCGTCTGATGTGGGACTTGAAGGTAAAGAAATCGTGCGACCGCATCTTCGGTATGATCTTCGCCGTAACGCCCGAATTCCAGGGCAAGGGTGTTGAGTCGGGTATGATTCAGTACATATACGAGAACTACATCCGTACCGACAAGAACAACTACAAGACCGTAGAGTTTGCGTGGATTGGCGACTTCAACCCCGTGATGAACCGTATGATCCAGTCGTATGTATGCGCTACGCGTCACAAGATGCACACAACGTATCGCTACCTGTTCGACAGGGAGAAGCCCTTCACACGCTGTCCGCGCCTGGGTATCAAACGAAATGAGAAATAATCAAAAAACTATAAGCAAATGAAGACAACAGCATTTACCAAGTATCACATCGCCGCAGGTGCCAAGATGGCTGAGTTTGCGGGATACAACATGCCCATTGAGTTCTCGGGCATCAACGACGAGCACATGACCGTACGCGAGAAGTGCGGCGTATTTGACGTAAGCCACATGGGCGAGATCTGGGTTAAGGGCGAGAAGGCTCTCGATTTGTTGCAGCGCATCGCATCGAACGACGTATCGAAGCTCTTTGACGGCAAGGTACAGTACGCCACAATGCCCAACGGCAAGGGTGGTATCGTGGATGATATTCTGATCTACAAGTTCAGCGACACTAAGTATATGCTCTGCGTAAATGCAGCCAATACCGACAAGGATTGGGCACACATCTGCGCCGAGGGCGAGAAGATGGGTATGAAGCCCGGCGTGGAGCTTGAGAACGCATCGGACAACATCGCGCAGCTTGCAATCCAGGGTCCTTTGGCTATGAAGCTCGTGCAGAAGATGTGCGACGAGCCCGTAGAGGATATGACCTACTACACATTCAAGATGTGCAAGCTGGCTGGTTGCGACGTTATCCTCTCGGCTACGGGTTACACCGGCTCGGGTGGTTGCGAGATATATATGTACAACTCTGACGCCGACACCATCTGGGAGGCTATGTGGAAGGCTGGCGAGGAGTTCGGCTTGAAGAACATCGGTCTGGGTGCTCGCGATACATTGCGTCTGGAGAAGGGCTTTGCTCTGTATGGTAACGATATCGACGATACTACATCTCCGCTGGAGGCTGGTCTTGGCTGGGTGACTAAGTTTGCCGATGGCAAGGACTTCATCGACCGCGAGTTCCTCGCTCAGCAGAAGGCCGAGGGCGTTACACGCAAGTTGGTTGGATTGAAGATGATCGACCGCGGTATCCCCCGCCACGGCTATAAGCTGGCAAACCTAGAGGGCGAGGAGATCGGCGTAGTAACATCGGGCACAATGTCGCCTATGCTGAAGGTAGGTATCGCCTTGGGTTACGTTAAGGCCGAGTACGCCGCCGTAGGCACAACAGTAGCCGTTGTCATCCGCGACCGCTTGTTGAAGGCTGAGGTTGTGAAGTATCCTTTCGTATAACCGACACAATAACAATAAAAAATCCCGAGGCCAACGCTTCGGGATTTTTTTATTTCTCGACTGAACCTCCAGCCTCAACCCAGCTATTATATCCTCCGCTGAGTTCTACGACCTTATAGCCATTGCCGGCAAGTACACCTGCGACCTGCTTGCTGCGGCCTCCGCCACGGCAATACACTGCAATACGCTTATCTTTGGGCAGCGACTGATAATCATTGAAAAAGGTTGCGCTACGCACATCCAGATTGCGATCTACGCCCACGATATGACCTTCGGCATACTCCTCAGGCGTGCGCACATCCACCAGCATAACATCTGCGCGCTCAATATAGCGTGCAAACTCCTTAACGTCCAGCGAACGGAACTTTACATTGCGCGACTTTGCCACTGCGCCCGTAGCCAGGCAAAGAGTAAAAAATAAAAGAATGATTTTCGATTTCATAGTCACATAATATTTTCTGCAAGATAACTCTTTTTTCGCAGATTTGCAATTGCGACCGCAATGTATGCGTAAATGTGATTATTGGGGGATTGGCTACTGCGCGAACAAGTTCGCTCTGCTTAACGCCTTTCCCTTCTGCTCGCCGCAGGGGCGCGATCAAAGGTAAAGGGATTCGAACGGCGAAGCCGTAGCGAGGTGTCTCAAAGAATCTTGTGGGATTGGCCACGCTAAGCTCTGCTGACGCATCGCAGCGCGCGCCCTTTCCCATCTGCTCGCCGCAGGGGCACCGTCAAAGGTAGAAAAGTCATTGCTGGCAATGCTTTCTTTGTTATATATCTCCCGTCAAACAAGTTTGGGGAGATATATAACAAAGAAAGTCGCACAATTTACATTGTACGACTTTTCTACCTTTGGGTGGAAGATGGGATTCGAACCC
>JAGBYV010000312.1 GCA_017628595.1 Alistipes sp. | reverse complement strand
CGTCGAAGCTTAAGGGTACGCCCGGCACAAAGGTGCGCCTGGGCGTGAAGCGTCTGATGACAGGCAAGGTAGAGGAGATGGAGATTGAGCGCGAGCGTATCTCTATCCCTGGTGTGCCATATGCTGGCTACGTGGCCGATGGCATTGGCTATATACGCCATGACGACTTCTCGGATGGCTGCTACGACGATATGCGTGCCGCTATCGAGCGTCTGCGTACAACGGGCGAACTGAAGGGGCTGATTCTTGACTACCGCGACAATGGTGGTGGCAGTGTGTCGGAGGCTGTGAAGATTCTCTCGATGTTCCTGCCCAAGGGATCGGAGGTAGTGAAGATGCAGGGCCGCACGGCGCGTACCTCGCAGACCTACTCTACCGAGTCGAATCCTGTCCTTCCGGATCTTCCTCTCGTGACGCTGATTAATGCCAACTCGGCCTCGGCCTCGGAGATTGTCTGCGGAGCGTTGCAGGATATGGACCGTGCGGTGCTGATGGGACAGCGTTCATACGGCAAGGGTCTGGTGCAGAATGTTGTGCCGCTGGGTTATGATGCCTACCTGAAGCTGACAACAGCAAAATACTATATCCCCTCGGGACGATGTGTGCAGAGGGTGAACTATCAGGGCTCGGGCCGCGATGAGGTGGTGCCCGATTCGCTGATCAGCGAGTTTCGTACTCGCAATGGCCGCAAGGTCTATGATGGCAAGGGTTTGATGCCCGACGTAAAGCTCGATCCCGAGTATATCTCGACCTTCGCCGTTGTGCTCTACAATATGGGTTATATTGAGGATTTCCTCGACGAGTATATGCGTCGCAACCCCTCGCTTGAGGTGGATAACAAGACCTTCTCCATCACCGATAAGGATTACGAGGATTTCATCCGTTTCATGGAGGATAAGGATGTGCCCTACCAGTCGCAGACACGTCTGGCGCTGGAGGCGTTGCAGCGCACCTCGAAGCAGGAGCGTTATGACGACGACTTTGCCGAGGAGTTGAAGCAGATCGAGTCAAAACTCAAGGATCAGAAGCTGGATAACCTGCATAACTACCGTGCCGAGATCGAGAACCTGATCAATGCCGACGTGGTGTTGCGTCACAACTACCAGCAGGGCGTGGTGGAGTATAACGTAATGCGCGACAGTGCGGTGCTCAAGGCTGTTGATCTGCTGCGCGATGGTGAGCGTTATGCGCGCATTTTGCAGGAGCAGGATACGGAGAAGAATTAACGGAAGATGAAATTTTCGGGGCTTAAAATATCGTTTCGCAGCCGCATCGTGGTCATTGTCATCGGTGTGGTTTTGGCGGCATTGTCGCTGGCTTATACCTATAAGCTTGCCGATATTCTGCGTCAGAAGGAGCAGAACGATGTGAACCTGTGGGTGGCAGCCATGGAGCGAGTCAGTCGCGAGGCCTTTGGCAACTATCTTGTCGATCCTCTGATTTCGCATATCGTCAGCACGCACAACAACATCCCCTTCATCATCACGGATGAGAATCTGGAGCTGGTGATGAGTAACCGCATCGACGAGGATATACTGGAGGATCCGGAGCGATTCCGTCATAAGCTCAACGAGCTTACCGAGGAGAATACCCCCCGCACGGTGCGACTTATGTGGCCGAGCAACCGCAGCCATATAATCTTTTATGGTCGATCGGATCTGCTCACGGCGCTCTACTACTTCCCTTATGTGCAGTGGCTTATTATCTTTATATTTCTGATATTCACCTATATCGCTCTGCAGTCCACCAAGCAGGACGAGCAGAACCGTGTGTGGATTGGTCTGGCCAAGGAGACAGCCCATCAGCTGGGTACGCCCATATCATCGCTTTTGGGATGGACCGAGGTGTTGCGCTCGATGGAGGTCGATGGCGCAGCGCTTGATGAGATGAATAAGGATCTGCAGCACCTGATGAAGATCGTTGAACGCTTCTCGAAGATCGGTTCCGAGACCGAACTCTCACCCAATAGTGTGAACGAGGTGGTGGGAGAGACAGTGATGTACTTCCGCAAGCGTGTTCCACGCAATGTGACACTCTCGTATAATGGCCTTGCAATGGCTCCTGTCAAAGCCAATATGAATGTGGCTCTGTTTGAGTGGGTGGTGGAGAATTTGATGAAAAACTCGCTCGATGCCATGCAGGGACAGGGTGATCTGGAGGTACACCTTTCGTCAAGCGAGCGATCGGTATATATCGATGTGAGCGATACGGGTAAGGGTATTGCCAAGAGCAACTGGAAGCGCATCTTCGAACCAGGCTTTACCACCAAGACTCGTGGCTGGGGTCTGGGTCTTTCGCTGGCGCGTCGTATTGTTGAGGATTATCACCATGGCAAGATTGCCGTGGCCAAGAGTGAAGTGGGACGTGGTACCACAATTCGCATAACGCTTAAACGTATTTTCGACTAATGGCTATCGATTCACTTCGCCTGTCGGGTCTTGACACCCTCTCCGAGCGTGCGCTTCGTCGTTTGACGGATCGCTGGACGGGGGAGTTGTATTCGGCCGATTCGGTTGAGATCATCTCTCATGAGGAGGCAGCTACGCCCGATACCTTCCGCTCCATTGTGGAGGGGTGGCAGCGTGCTCGCGAGCTCTACCACGATGCCGACGTTGAAGCTGTTATGGGCTCGGGTAGCCATTTGGCCCCGGGTGTTATGCCGGGCGGGGTTGTCGAGTCGGGTGAGGCGCTTGCCGAGCAGGTTCTGCACTCAACGACGTGGTGGAATCCCGCAGCATGGAGCGTTGAGATGTTCAATTTACTGGTTGTAGCACTATTTCTGTACTATATATTTTGTCTTTATCGTTATTTTGACGATGTGAAGGCTCTCCTCTCATCTGTTTTCCACCGCGATGTGGTGGCGTCGGGACGAGTGGCCGAGCGTCGTCGCAGCGATATATTTTATGGTTCACTGGGCAAACTCTTCATGCTGGGAGTCTGCTTCGTGGGCGTTATCGCGACGGGAGCTACGATGCACATCAATGCGGCCCTGTCGCACGAGTTGATGTTCTACGCGCCATTTGCCGTTATGGCTCAGTTTCTGGTAGTTATCCTTGCGCAGAATATGGTGCTTGGAGCCATAGGCATGGTCACACACTCTATGGGCGAGGTGGCATCGTTGCTGCGTATTCGTTTGTCATATTTCGTGTTGGCGACCCTTCTTTCGGCGCCGCTGTTGCTTATTGCCATCACCGGGCAGGGGCAAGCATACGATGTGTG
>JAGBYV010000026.1 GCA_017628595.1 Alistipes sp. | reverse complement strand
ATCCTTGTGATGACAGCCACACCCATACCCCGAACCCTTGCCATGACACTATATGGCGATCTGGATGTCTCGGTAATTGACGAGCTGCCACCGGGTCGTCAGCCCATACGCACCTACCACTACACCGACGCAGCGCGTCTTAAGCTGTGGGGCTTCCTGCGCCAGCAGATTGCTGCGGGGCGACAGGTATATGTGGTCTATCCGCTGATCAAGGAGTCCGAGACGATGGACTACAAGGATCTGGAGGATGGTTTCGAGTCAATCGTTAGGGACTTCCCCCTGCCCGACTACCGCGTGACGGTGTGCCACGGCAAGATGAAGCCACAGGACAAGGAGGAGTCGATGCGTCAGTTCAAGGAGCATGAGGCCGATATTCTGGTTGCGACATCCGTCATTGAGGTGGGTGTCGATGTACCCAACGCCACGGTGATGGTTATCGAGTCGGCCGAGCGATTTGGCCTTTCGCAGCTGCATCAGTTGCGTGGACGTGTAGGTCGTGGCGGCGGACAGTCGTTCTGCATCCTTATGTCGGGAGAGAAACTATCGCGCGAGGCGCGTCAGCGTCTGCAGGCTATGTGTCAGACTACGGATGGTTTCCGTCTGGCCGAGCTCGACATGAAACTGCGCGGTGCAGGCGACATAAACGGCACGCAGCAGAGCGGCATGGCTTTTGATCTAAAGATTGCCAACCCCACACTCGATGCCGACCTGTTGCAGAGTGCCCGCTAGGCAGCCATTGCCATCCTCGCCGATGACAAGCTACTGCAGAAGGCCGAAAATCAGCACCTGCGAGCGTTACGGGCAAAGCACAGTGGCGGACAGCGATTCGATTTCTCAATGATATCGTAATCCCATATGTGCAATAAACCAGCCGCACTCTCCGTTTTATAAAAAAACATCGTCGAAAAATGAGACGCACTATAATTTCCATACTCCTCTCTCTCCTTTGCCTTGTAGCACAGGCACAACTCTACGTGCCGGGCGAGACTCTTAACTACCGCATGAGTTACAAGGCCAAGCTATTCCCCAACACGGAGGTGGCAAAGGTGATGATACAGACTACGGAGGACGAACTCGATGGCAAGAGTGCCTACAAGGTCTACGGCATAGGACAGACGGCCAAGGCTTTCAACTGGATCTTCCCCGTCAAGGATGCCTACACGATATGGATCGACCCTGCGTCGATGCGCACCATGCGTTTTGAGGCCGACCTGAAGGAGGGCGACTACACACGCCGCAGCACCTTCATCTTCGACCAGCCCAACGGCAAGGTACATACCCAGTGGCAGACCAAACAACGCCCCGTGGAGCGTCGCACGCTGGATATTTCCGAAAATGGCATGGATGCCGTATCGCTCTACTTCAACATGCGCTCGGTGGCCGACGAGGAGATAAAGGAGGGCTTTGCCCGCGATCTGGAGATGGTGCTCGAAGATACGGTGCGCTACCTGAGCTTCCGCTACGAAGGGCGCGAGGTTAAGAAAATCAAGAATCTGGGCAAGTTCAACACGCTGAAGTTCCGCTGCAAGATTGCCACATCCGACGGCTACGCCTTCACCGATGGCACCGAATTCGAGATCTGGATCTCGGACGACCGCAACAAGATTCCGCTCTACATACAGTCGCCCATCAAGGTGGGTAGCGTGCAGGCATATTTGTCGAGTTACGAAGGTTTACGCTATCCGTTGGATAGTTTTATAAAAAAATGACTATATTTGCCACTGAAATACAACCCAAATGTTAATAAACTAAAACCCTCACACTATGAGAGAAGAGTATAATGACTACGACGACCGCTACGAAGATGAGTACGACGAGTACCAGGAGCAGGAGGTCGATAATAAGGCCGTGCGTGGCTACCGCATCGTGATTATCATCCTGGCGGTTATCCTTGTTGCACTGTCGGCCGTATATTTCAACATGCATCGCCAGCAGCAGGCCGAGTACGCTCTGCTGGAGGAGGATCGTACCAAGATTCAGGGCGATCTGGATTCGCTGATCGTATCGTTTGACGATCTGAAGATTCAGAACGACTCTATCGCTGCCAACCTCGAGGAGGCCAACCAGCTGATGGAGCAGCTCAAGAATGAGCGTCGTCTGAACTACGCCAAGATCCGTGCTTACGAGAAGGAGGTGGGTACACTGCGTACCGTTATGCAGGGCTACATCCGCCAGATCGACTCACTCAACAACATCAACCAGCAGCTCACCAAGGAGAACATCTCATACAAGAAGGAGATTTCGACTGCACAGTTGCGTGCCGAGATGGCCGAGGAGCGTGCCGAGGAGCTCAACAACAAGGTACGTGTGGGTGCCGTTATCCGTGCTCGCAGCATCTCACTGCAGGCTCTGAACGACAGAGGCAAGGAGGTTACACGCGTAAAGAACGCTTCACGTCTATTGGTTGATTTCACATTGGCTGCCAACGAGCTGGCTGAGCCGGGCAACAAGGCTATCTACGCCTGCGTGACCTCGCCCGAGGGCTACCTGCTGGCAAATCCCGATGCCGCATCGTTCTCATTCGAGGGAGAGCAGAAGGTATATTCGGCTATGCGTGAGGTTGACTACGACCTGAGCGATCTGCCCGTGGGCATCTACGTCAATGGCAATGGCTTCACACCCGGTACATATAAGGTAGAACTCTATATCGACGGCCGTCTAGCTGGCTCTTCGGAGGTAGCTATGCGATAGCGAGGTGTCCAAAAGTGATATTTCAGTTAAGTCGAGTCTTCGGGCTCGACTTTTTTTCGCTCTAAATCAATAATTTTGAATTGCGAATTTTGAATTTTGAATTAATTTTTCTTACCTTTGCGCCCAAACCCCGAAAGCGTAGGGTTGCGTTTATTAATTAACTAAAATTTTTATAGCAAAATGGCTGTTAAAATTCGTTTGGCACGTCACGGTAAGAAGGGTGCTCCCATCTACCACATCGTTGCCGCAGATAGCAGAGCGCCACGTGATGGTAAGTTTATCGAGAAATTGGGTGTATACAACCCCAACACGAATCCTGCTACAATTGATCTGAAGTTCGATCGTGCTTTGGATTGGTTACTCAAGGGCGCACAACCTACCGATACTTGTCGAGCTATTCTCTCGTACAAGGGTGTTCTGTACAAGAAGCATTTGTTGGGTGGCGTAGCTAAGGGCGCTTTCACTGAGAGCGACGCTGAGGCTAAGTTCAACAAGTGGATTGGCGAGAAGGAGAGCAAGATTGCTGCTAAGGTAAACAAGCTCGCTACTGACGCTAAGGCTGCTGAGAAGGCTGCACTCGCTGCTGAGACTAAGGTTAAGGAGGAGCGTGCTGCTGCTATCGCTGCTGCTAAGGCTGCTGCCGCTGCTGAGGCTGCTGCTGCCGAGACCGAGGGTGCTGAGGCAACTGAGGAGGCTGCAGAGTAGTCATTCCAGGAGAGGAGGCAGAGTAGTTCTCCGCTTCTTGAAAACACACGGGGCTGTCATTTTTTTGACAGCCTTTTTTGTAACACAACTCTATTTATATATAAGTATGGGAAACAAGATTGCCGTAGCACGTGTAGGCCGACTCTTTGGCGACATTCGTCAGGGAGGCCTCGCCATAACTCTCTACGACACCCTGCCCGAGGAGTGGGACTATCAGACTGAACCCCTCTTTGTGGAGATTGACTCGCTGGCCGTGCCCCTCTATTGCGAATACTTCGAGCGTCGTGGACGTGCGGGTGCCAACGTACGCTTCGCCGACTTCGACACGCAGCGTCGTGCCGAGGAGCTCATAGGCAAGGAGCTATACCTCTTTGACGAGGAGGATGAAGCTGAGGACGACGAGTTCTATATGGAGGATCTGATCGGCTTCACCGTAGAGGCTGGCGAATTGCGTGGCGAGATTACCGACTACTACGACAGCGAGCTGAACCCTCTGTTTGGCATCGACTTTGGACAGGGCGAGCGACTGATTCCCGCAGCCGAGGAGTTTATCCTCCAGATAGATTTTGACCACGGGCATATCGTAATGACACTACCCGAAGGGTTGTTAGAGTTATAAACAGAAAAGGTATCGAATTATTTCGATACCTTTTTATTTGTATGCTTACCCTTTGGCGAAGGTCGCCTCTGCGTGTTGCGCTGGGGTCTGGCGGTGCGATCATCTCTAAAGAAGTAGGATTTCTGACGACGCTTATCCTCCTGCGAGCGCGCCACAAATACCGATTCGCCCGTATAGGGATTCATCCCCGTATAGAACATCACCGACGACAGAGTCATGGGTGTAGGTGTAAGATCCTGTACCTGCTCGAGATCGAAATGCAAGCGACCCAGCACCTTCTGTGCCAGGGCACGCATATCCTGTTCACGACAACCCGGGTGTGACGAGATAAAATAAGGTATAAGCTGATAGCGCAGGCCCTCACGGTCGCATATCGCACGGAAGTCGCGGTTCAGCTCCTCGAACATAGCAAACGGCGGCTTGCGCATAAGATTGAGCACATGATCCTCCGTATGTTCGGGTGCGACCTTCAATCGGCCTGAGGTGTGATGTTTTATGACGGTAGCCAGATAGGGCGAATCATCGAACAGATCGTAGCGTATGCCACTGCCGATAAAGGCCGTCTTGAGGCCCTTCATTGCGCGAATCTTCTCATACAGAGCCAGCAATGGGCGGTGATCGTTATTAAGGTTGGGGCATCGCTTCGGGTGCAGACACGAGGGACGCAGACACTTGCGGCACGCCTCCTCATTCTTT
>JAGBYV010000311.1 GCA_017628595.1 Alistipes sp. | reverse complement strand
GGTCGTGGAGCATAGATGCGTAGCGGTGTGCGACGGCCATAAAGTCCCAGCGTCGAGAGCAAAGGGAATAGTCCATACATATGGTCGCCGTGCAGATGCGAAATAAATACGGCACGCAGTTTCAGTGCCGAGATGCCACGACGTGCCATCTGGCGCTGCACGCCCTCGCCCGCATCGACCAGAAAATATTGTTCGTTCACGTTGACCACCTGCGCCGAGGGGTACCCCGACGCGGTTGGCTTGGCAGACGAATTACCGAGTATGGTGACCGCAATAGACATTACTTGCTCAACAGATAACGCTCACAATCAAGAGCTGCAATACAACCCGAGCCAGCAGCCGTAATAGCCTGACGGTAATGGGGATCCTTCACGTCACCAGCAGCGAAGACGCCCTCAATGTTGGTCTTCGAGGTGCCGGGGATGGTCTTGACATATCCCTCCTCATCCAACTCCAGCTTACCCTTGAAAAGCTCGGTGTTGGGATGGTGACCAATAGCAAGGAAGAAGCCCATAATATCGATAGTGGTCTCCTCGCCTGAGGCATGGCGCAGACGTGCACCCGTAACGCCATCCTCATCGCCCAGTACCTCAACGGTGTTGTACTCGAACATAACCTTGATATTGGGAGTATTGAACACTCGCTCCTGCATAGCCTTCGAAGCACGCAGGAAGGGTTTTCTTACAATCAGGTAAACCTGCTTGCAGATAGATGCCAAATAGGTGGCCTCCTCGCAAGCGGTATCGCCACCGCCCACAACAGCCACATCCTGCTTACGATAGAAGAAGCCGTCGCAAGTAGCGCAGGCACTCACACCCTGACCACGGAACTTCATCTCCGACTCCAGACCCAGATACTTCGCCGAAGCACCTGTAGCCACGATCAAAGCCTCGGCCTCAATCTTCTTCTCTCCATCAATGGTAACAACGAAGGGGCGAGTGTCAAAGTCAACGTCGGTCACAATACCGAAGCGCACATCAGCACCAAAACGCTGAGCCTGCTGCTTGAGCTGCGCCATCATCTCTGTTCCGCTGATACCCTCGGGGTAGCCGGGGAAGTTCTCAATCTCAGTGGTGGTAGTAAGCTGACCACCAGGCTCAATACCCTCATAAACGATGGGTGAAAGGTTGGCACGCGAAGCGTAAATAGCAGCGGTGTATCCTGCGGGGCCGCTACCGATAATAAGACATTTTGTCTGTTCCATAACGATTCTATTTTTTTGTTACTCTTTAATCTTCATCTCTGGGACAAGCGCCACGCCATCAATGAGTTGCAAATCCTTAACCATATGCAGCGTTCCCTGCTTGTAGTGCTGGAAATGCGGTGTTGAGATGTGGTGCTCGTAAGCCTCACGATCCTTATAAATCTCAAGGATGGTGATGCGGCAAGGGTTCTCCTTCTCCTGCACGCTAAAAAGCGTTATTACACCCGGCTCACGCTCAAACGAGAGACGGCCTACCTCGCCTACAAAGGTAAGATACTCATCCAGATACTGCTCATGTATCTCCAGCTTTGAGAGGCGCACAATGCGCGAATCATACTTATCCTGCATATCTTGTTTCATATCGCCTCCACATGCAGTCATCAGGCAAGCACACAGAAGGACCATTAATTTCTTTATGTCTTTTTATTTAATTGACTATCAGCACATCTCTTCCACGCATGGGGAGGGGCAAACGACAACACACTCCACGGCACAGCCCTCGTAATCGAAGAGAAAGCACTCCGCACCCTGCCACGCCCACGTTTTGCCACTACGCGAGTCATACTCAACGCTATCGTACACTGCCGGCACGACAAAATCGCCATCACGGTTAATCACTCCCATGCCCTCGGCAGTCTCCACCTCGGCTCGACCTTCGCTGAAGTCACCTACCCACTTGAACGCAGGCTCAATAACAAATCGGTTTGCACTATCGACAAAACCCCAGCCCGTGGCCTCCTCAACAGCCGAGAGTCCCTCGTGCATGGGACGCACATAGAGGTGGTTCTCGAATCCTGCCTCGACATTGTACAACGCAGCATCCGCATCACGAAGCACCACATTGCAGTGGGCAAGAATCTTATCGCGCAGACGGTCAAAGGCCTCGCCGTCATTGCCGGCACCCTCGGTAGCATAGTACCACCTTACAAGGCGCGCCTCACCGCGGGCGTTGATAATAATATTCTCCTCGCGCACAGCATTATGCGACAGATCGGCACAAAGCAAAGCGCCCTGCAGTTCATCTACTGCCTAAAGCAATCGCTCGGCATCACGCTCATCGGCCACTGCCGCCAGAGCATCTGCAAATGGCTCGCCAGCAGGGATCATCTCCCGCAAAATATCGCACTTAACTTCACCACCGACACTATCCATAACACACATCTCGCCACGCAGAATCTCCATGCGAGGCACATATGATGTGATAAGATGGCGATGCAGCGGTATGATGCGCTCAACGCGTTTGAGCGAAGAGGAGGCAAGCGGCATAAAAATCATATAACGCTCGGCGCCGCACTCCACCTCTGCCTCGGCAAAGTAGGTCGAACGGCAGATTCTCCCATCTATCCAGCACAGATGTGCCATACGTCGGAATCCGCGCTGTGGATTCGCCAGAGCCTCTCGAAATGATGATATAGTCGCCATACTATGCCATATTGGTTATGCTTCGAGAGCCTATGTTTATGATCGAAAGCAACTCTACGATGGTTGCATTGTAGCCCATTCCGTAGTAGGGCGGGACGGCACCCATACCCTTTATCGAGTAGATAGCATCCCAGAAGGCCTCCGGCATGATGCTCGAACACTCGGCTATCGTGCGGGCATGACGCGATGCAGAGAGAAGCTCATCGGCCATCGGGAAGATAATCGAGGGCAGGGCATCTGATGAGGTGATGTGGATATTCAAAAGCAACACCTGACCATCCTCGGTAGAGATGGCTCTTAGCTGCGAACAGATATCGAGAAGCTCCGAATCGCTGCAATCCGACGCCTCTCCGTCGGTGATGTTTATCACTATGGGCGGGAAACTCTCCCTGTTCTCGGGCTTTGCACACCACTCCGCAAGCATATCTCTCACGCGCAGCATAGCCTCATACATAGGCGTTGTGCCCTCAGCCTTGGGCTCTATCCACTGCTCACAGCTATGCTCAACCATAGCCGCCGTACCATCGGGCAGTAGCTCCTCAAAAGCCACTCTTTTCATTTTCGGAGCATGGCGTGCCAGCTCCTCAATGGAGCGGAAGCCGTCGGAGGTAAGCATCTCCACACCATCGCCACCATATCCCACGATGGCTACATCGTAATAGTTGCGGACGCCATCCGTACGGCGCGAGCGATCAACCAGTTCCGTC
Organism: Alistipes sp.; assembly: GCA_017628595.1. GTDB lineage: Bacteria > Bacteroidota > Bacteroidia > Bacteroidales > Rikenellaceae > Alistipes. Next base: position 857 of record JAGBYV010000311.1, on the reverse strand, counting down.
ACAAGAGCATTGGCAGTAAAGGCCACCGCCTCGGCCTTGGTCATCATCATACGGCCAAAGCGAACACGCCCCTGCATGGATGCAGATTGATCAAGCATAACGACAAATGCTGTGCGGTGACGACGTGTTATCTCCTGCGTATACATGATTGACAATTTTGTTTACAAAGATATGATATTTCTAAAAATTAATCAACCACCACCCTTATTATTCTCTCGCTTCCATCGGCCATACGCTCACTCGTGCAGCCATCACGCAGAGGTCCTACATTCGACTGCGCCTCAAACGAACGCAGCACCACCCCATCGCTCAGGCGCACAAAATGGCGATACGCACCCAGCTCCATCAGCGCCACGCCCTCGGAAATACCTATAGCAGAGGTGTAAAACGGTGGCAGAATCCACTCTCCAGCACACTGCACACCCCAGCGTCCCCGCTCATCGAACTCCAGCGCAGCCTGCGACAAATCATAGCCGTGCGAGCTTCTCACCGAGAAGATATACTCCAGATCAAACAGACGGACATACGACGAACAGAGCAGCATGGCTACCTGATACTCGCGGGCCATGCCTCGGCGGGCAAACTCCTCGACGATGCTCTCAAGCGGCGGTGTTAGCACGCGAGAGCGACCGACAAAGTCCTTTGGCGTGAATGGTGGCTCACGATGAAGACGATAATGCTCCATCACATCGGGCTGCAGCTCTGCCAGATGCAGAAAGGTAGAGATAAAGGCTATTGAATAGTCATCCAGATGCTTATCATAGAACGACATATCGCGCAACGGATGCTGGTATGCCGCCGTTCCAATCTCCACCGAGCGTTGCCCTCTCAACATAGGCACATAGGCTGCATCCCAG
>JAGBYV010000025.1 GCA_017628595.1 Alistipes sp. | reverse complement strand
TAGAGCATCCTGAGGCCCGACAGGGTATGCGCGCCGCGTTCTGCGCCACGCGCCATAAAGAGTGTGCACTCGGGATTATACACCAGATCAAACAGATAGTGCTCCGCCGTCAGCAGATGATAGGGTATGGCGGGAGCCTCGCTATGGTGTGGATACATGCCTACGGGTGAGCAGTTGATAATAAGATGGTGTGACGCAATGGCCTGCTCATCCAACTCTTCATATGTGAGATTTCCCTTCGTCTTGTCGCGCGATACGATAGAGTAGGGTATGTTGCGCTCCGCCAGGACATACTGCACCGCTTGCGATGCGCCACCCGTGCCAAGCACCAGAGCAGCATCTACATCACATTCGCCCAGCAACTCATCGAGCGACGAACGGATGCCATCCACATCGGTGTTGTATCCAATGAGCGAGCCATCGGATAAAATCTTCACGCAATTTACCGCTCCGATATTACGCGCCTCAGCACTCATATCCGTAAGGTAGGGTATAATCTGCTGCTTGTAAGGGATAGTCACATTAAAACCCACAACACCCTCCATCGAGCGGATCAGCTCGGGCAAGGCGTCTATTTCAGGTATTTCACACAGATCGTAGCGACATGTAGCAGAGAGTCCCTCTTGAGCGAACTTCTGTGCGAAGTAGCGTGCCGAGAAGGAGTGCCCCAATGTGCGACCTATGAGAAAAAATCTACGCATCGTTACAGGAATTTACCCACCAGGAAGAACGAACCGATCAATAGCACCGTAAATGCTATTGCCAGAAGGTTGAAATACTTGTCAATGAAGGTCTTAATCGGTGCACCAAACTTCCATATCAGCGCGGCAATAAGCATAAATCGCAGGCCTCGCGAGATGATAGAAGCGAAGATAAACATCGCAAAGTTGATGTGGAACAGACCTCCCGTAATGGTGAAAATCTTATAGGGCAGAGGCGTAAAGCCAGCAGTAAAGACAATCCAGAAGTTATACTTGTCGTACAACTCGCCCACACTGAGAAAACTCTCCAGCGAGAAGACATGTGCAAAGAACCAGTTGGCCAGGGCGGTGTATTCGCCTGCGGTATTTTGCCAGCAGAAGAAACCGATAGCATAGCCTATCATTGCACCCACGATGGAGCCCGAAAGACAGATCGCACCATAGCGGAACGAACGCGATGTAACACCCAGACAGAGTGCTATAAGCAACACATCGGGCGGAATGGGGAAGAAACTTGACTCTGCAAGAGCAAAGAGAAAGAGAGCCAATGCTCCCCAGCGCGAATTGCCCCATGAGAGCATCCAGTCGTATAATCGTTTTACAATATTCATAGTTTCGGGTTTTGCATTACTTATTTTGATGGCGCAAATATACGAAAATTAATAATACCGCTCGACTATTCCGCCGCCAATAACACGATTTTGACGATAAAATACTACCGGCTGACCTGCGGCTGGAGCCCATGCCGGATCGTTAAGATGGATGCGATAGCCCTCACTCGTAGGCTCTGCCCGACGCATATACTCCTCAGGATTGCGACCTATACCACGTATCACTACGCGCACATCATCGGCTTGCATAAACTCCTCTTTGTCAACGATGTTACAATCCGTTATCTCAAGCGTTGAGTGATATAGCTCAGCATCCCTGCCTACGATAATTCTGTTCATCGTGGCATCTATGCCCACTATGGCCACACCCGACAGCTCGCACTCAAAGCCACGCTTCTGACCGATGGTGTAGAATGCCACACCGGCATGGCGTCCTACAACGTTTCCTTCGGTGTCAATTACTTCGCCCTCACATGTTAGCGCGGGCTGCGTGCGACTAAGGTAGTCGCGATAGCTCTCGCCTCGCAGAAAGCATAGCCCCATACTCTCCTTTGCATGGGTAAAGTTGGAGCGTATTGTCTCCTTTATCATATGCCCCATAGGTGTCAGGGCACGTCGCAGCACGGGCTGGCTCAATCCCCACAGATAGTAGGACTGATCCTTGCGCGAATCGTCGGCACGTGCAACATAGTAATGGTTGTTGTATTGTTCTATATTAAAATAGTGCCCCGTGGCCACGTGCTCTATGCCCCGCCGATCGGCCTGCTCGATAAGGTAGCGCCACTTGATCATGGGATTGCACACCGAGCAGGGCGCAGGCGTACGACCTGCGGCATAGCTATTGGTAAAATAATCAATGATTCGATGGCGAAATTCTGCCTGCACATCAAGCGAAGAGTGTTTTATGCCAAGTTCGTCGGCATAC
>JAGBYV010000310.1 GCA_017628595.1 Alistipes sp. | reverse complement strand
GATGAGCGATTGGTGGAGTTTGCTATGGAGGGAGAGAAGCTAATCAGTGGTGGTACTCCCCATGCTGATAATGTGGGTCCCTCGTTGCTGGGAGGCGTGGTGTTGCTGCGCGGCTACGATCCGCTTGATATCGTGCGATTGCCTGTGCCAGATAATTTCTGCTGCTCGGTGGCGCATCCCGCCATTATGGTCAGCACCCGCATGGCACGTGAGGTTCTGCCAAAGGATATACCTCTGCGCACGGCTGTCAAGCAGTGGGGTAATGTGGCAGGTCTGGTGGCAGGTTTAGCCCTGAAGGATGTCTATCTGGTAGGTCGCGCCATGCAGGATGTTGTGGTGGAGCCTTATCGCAAGCAGTTTATTCCGGGCTTTGATGCATTGCGCGAGAAGGTAATGGCTGCCGGTGCATTGGCATTTAATATCTCGGGTGCTGGCCCATCGGTCTTTGCATTGTCGGCAGATATGGATGTCGCTGCAAGGGTAGGCGAGATTATGCGAGATCATTTTGCAGAGGTAGGTTCTGATGTCTATGTCTGCAAGGTGTCGAATAAGGGAGCAAGGGTGTTGAATGAATAGATGAGAGTATGAAATATTTTAGTACAAGAGATTGCTCGCGTGAGCTTGTAGCACTTGCCGATGCGGCTTTTATGGGTTTAGCCAGGGATGGCGGATTGTTTATGCCGGAGCGTATCCCCCAGGTGGATATGCAGTGCGTGGAGGCGCTTGCTGGGCAGTCATATGCCGATATGGCACTCTATTTGGCTAAATTGCTCTTCGATGAGGTGGATGCCGTAGCGCTGGAGCGCGTAGTGCGTGATGCTTATGATTTTCAGGTTGGGTTACGTCAGTTTGATGATAAGGTCTCTACTCTCGAGTTGTTTCACGGCCCGACTCATGCTTTCAAGGATTTCGGTGCTCGTTTTATGGGCCGCATGACAGGTCTGCTTAATAATGGCGAAGAGTTAATAGTCCTCACCGCCACGTCAGGCGATACGGGAAGTGCCGTGGCGCATGGTTTTCATAATGTCGAGGGGGTGCGCGTCGTAATACTCTATCCCGATGGTAAGGTGAGTCCGCTGCAGGAGGCGCAAATGACAACTCTTGGCGGAAATATTCATCCATTGAAGGTTGCCGGTACGTTTGATGATTGTCAGCGCATGGTGAAGTCGATGTTCCGCAATGCTGCCTTGCGCGAGAAGGTGCGACTTACGTCAGCTAATTCGATAAATCTTCTGCGATGGATTCCGCAGTCGTTCTACTACTTCTATGGTTATTGTGCCTGGAAGCGTCAGACGGGGGGCGATATGCCTACAGTCGTTGTGCCGAGCGGGAACTATGGAAATCTTACGGCTGGAATGTTGGCGCGTCGTATGGGACTGCCGATAAAGGGTTTTGTGGCGGCGTCGAACGCCAACAATGTAGTGCCGGAATATCTGCTGACCGAGCAGTATCGTCCCCGCAAGTCGGTGCAGACCCTGGCCAATGCCATGGATGTGGGAGATCCGAGTAATTTCGAACGTATGATGTCGCTCTGCGGAGGTGATGTGAAGGCTTTGCAGAGTGAGGTGCGAGGTTATGAGTGTAGTGACGAGCAGATTGCTGCCGCCATTGCCGAGATCTATGAAAAGTATGGCTATCTATCCGATCCTCATAGCGCTGTCGGATATCTTGCGATGAAGGCTTGCGGCGAGTCGGGATTCTATCTCTCGACTGCTCATGCTGCCAAATTTGGTGAGGTCGTAGAGCCTGTCACGGGTGTAGCACCCGAGTTGCCAGAATCGCTTGCCGATGCGGTAAAACGCGAGCGTCATGCAACAAAAATGGGGGCTGATGAGGCTGCGTTGGCCGATTTTCTGCTGAAAATGTAGTGATGAGAGTAGAAAAATCGCTCAAAAAGTGGAGTTATGAGCGTAAATTATAGAAAGTTAGAAATAATTTTAAGGGGTATTAGGTTATCTAAAAAATAATTACTATCTTTGCACGCCCATAAATATATGGGAATAGGATTACAAAACAAGTTATTAACTTAAACGTAAAAGATGGATTCAAGAAGTTACAAAACTATCTCGTTGAACGCCGCTACAGTCCAGAAAGAGTGGGTTGTAATCGACGCTACTAACGAGGTATTGGGACGTCTTGCTTCGCAGGTTGCAAAGATCCTGCGTGGTAAGAACAAGCCCGGCTACACTCCTCACGTTGACTGCGGTGACTACGTTATCGTTATCAACGCCGATAAGGTGAAGCTTACGGGCGACAAGATGACCGACAAGGTCTATGTACGTCACACCGGCTATCCCGGTGGTCAGCGTTTTGCTACTCCTGCGGACTACTTGGCTAAGAAGCCTGAGTTCGTAATTGAGCACGCTGTAAAGGGTATGTTGCCCAAGACTCGTCTTGGTGAGGCTATCCTTAAGAATTTGAAGGTATATGCAGGTGCGGAGCATCCCCACGCTGCACAGTGCCCCAAGGAAATTAAGTTAAACGAGATTAAGTAAAAAGTATGGAAGTTGTAAACACCGTAGGTCGCCGTAAGGCTGCTGTGGCTCGCGTATTCGTGAAGCCGGGTAATGGTCAGATTACAATCAACCAGCGCGCACTCGACGTTTATTTCCCCTTGAACATTCTCCAGTACGAGGTTAAGCAGCCTTTGTTGGTTACTAACACTTTGGAGAACTATGATGTAACTATCAACTTGGTTGGTGGCGGTATCAAGGGTCAGGCTGAGGCAGCTCGTATGGGTATCGCACGAGCATTGTGCCAGATCGATGCTGAGCACCGTTCAATCTTGAAGAAGAACGGTTTCCTCACTCGTGATTCTCGTGAGGTTGAGCGTAAGAAGCCCGGTCAGCCCGGAGCACGTCGTAAGTTCCAGTTCAGTAAGCGTTAATCCTTACCAGACCGAAATTTCGGCAAGCACAACGAGGGTTCGAAATCCGAGAGACTGCTTATATATTATATGGTATTACTGGCGGATTGCCCCGTTGCGGAAAATTTTTCGGATTGGCAATGCCACTACCTGAAAAATTGAAGAAAAGAGAAATTAAAATTAAAACAGAAAAGTTAAAATGTCACGTACAGATTTTAATACATTGTTGGATGCTGGCGTTCACTTCGGTCACTTGAAGCGTAAGTGGAACCCCAAAATGGCTCCCTATATCTTCATGGAGAAGAACGGCATCCATATCATCGACTTGCACAAGACTGTTGTAAAGTTGGATGAGGCAGCTGCAGCACTCAAGCAGATCGCAAAGAGCGGTCGTCGTGTGTTGTTCGTTGCAACAATGAAACAAGCTAAGGAGATCGTTGCCGAAAAGGTAGCACCCGTTGGAATGCCTTACGTTACAGAGCGTTGGGCTGGCGGTATGCTTACAAACTTCCCCACGATACGTAAAGCCGTTAAGAAGATGGCCACCATCGACAAGATGTTGGGCGACGGCACATTTGATAATTTCTCAAAGCGTGAGAAGCTCCAGATCGAGCGTCAGCGTGCTAAGTTGGAGAAGAACCTCGGTTCTATCGCTGACCTTACTCGCTTGCCCGCTGCTCTGTTCG
>JAGBYV010000309.1 GCA_017628595.1 Alistipes sp. | reverse complement strand
CTTCTGGATGAGCCTTTCGCTGGAGTTGACCCCATCGCTGTAGAGGATATTCAGAGTATTGTCGCAACGCTTAAGGACAAGAATATCGGAGTAATCATCACCGACCATAATGTGGACGAAACGCTTGAGATTACCGACCGCACATATCTGCTTTACGAGGGTAAGATCCTAAAGACAGGTACGGCTGAGGATCTGGCCAACGACGAGATGGTACGTAAGGTCTATCTTGGCAAAAACTTTGAGTTGCGTCGTCGCAAGAGCGCCACTATGGAGCGCATCGAGGCCGAGCGTGCTGCAGCACAAATTGAAGAATTAAACCAACTATAACCCTATATGGATAAATCTGTCTCCGCAGGAAGTATCAGAGGCACAATTGCTCCTCCCAGTTCAAAGAGTTACGCTCAGCGAGCCATAGCCCTTGCATTATTGGCTGAGGGACGCAGCATATTGCGTAACATCGAATTTTGTAAAGACACTCGCTCGGCCCTCAAATGCATTGAGGCATTGGGCGCCAAGGTGGAGTATATCGACGATAGCACCATCGCAATCGAGGGCGGTCTGAAGCCACAGTCAAACACATTGAACGTCGGTGAGTCGGGACTGGCCACACGTCTTTTCACACCCATAGCATCACTCAACCCAACACCCATCACCATCGAGGGCGAGGGCACACTGCTCTATCGTCCCATGACAATGATGATCGAGCCGTTGCGCCAGTTGGGTGTGCAGGTGCGTGATGGAGGTGGATTCCTGCCCATCGAGGTACAGGGTCCCATGCATGGCGGAGATATAACCGTTGATGGCAGTGTGTCATCGCAATTCATTACGGGATTGTTACTCGCCCTGCCCCTTGCCCAGGAGGATACTACACTGCATGTCACATCTCCCGTTTCGATTCCATATATCGACATGACAATAGAGACGGCTCGTCTTTTCGGTGTTGAGATAATGCACAATGAGGGCGACTACACTCAATTCTTCATCGAGGGCAGACAGCAATACACCCCTGCCGACATCTCCATCGAAGGCGACTGGAGCGGAGCAGCCACACTGCTTGTAGCGGGTGCCATTGCAGGTGAGGTTACGGTTAAAAATATATCTACACTCTCAAAGCAGGCCGACACGGCGATATGTCGTGCTCTGGAGCGTGCCGGTGCAGGCCTTATCATAGAGCAGAATAGCATTACGGTAAGCAAACGCAAGTTGCGCGGCTTTGAGTTTGACGCTACAAATGCACCCGACCTCTTCCCTGCGCTTGCGGCATTGGCAGCAGCAGCCGAGGGCGAGAGTGTAATCATCGGCACCGATCGTCTGCGTCACAAAGAGAGCGACAGAGCCGAAACCATCTGCCGCGAATATGAGAAGCTGGGTATCGAGGTGGATATCAGCGAAAAGAATATTATGCGAATCCAAGGAGGTGAGATTCTTCCTGCCACTACATTCAGCCACAACGACCACCGCATAGCCATGTCCATTGCCATTTCGGCACTGCGCTGCCAGGGTGAGGTTGTAATCGAAAATGCAGAGTGTGTGGAGAAGAGTTATCCGACATTCTTCGAGGATCTGGAATCTATAATTGTGCGATAATGAACTCTTGGGGAGATAAATTCAGAGTAACCATCTGGGGCGAGTCACATGGCCAGCAGGTGGGTGTAAGCATCGATGGAGTACCTGCGGGCATAGCTTTGCAGGAGGATGACTTTTTACACGACCTCGGCCGCCGCAAAGCAGGAGGTGCGGGTACCACTACACGCACCGAAAGTGATCAGCCACATATCGTTTCGGGAGTATACGAAGGACAGACCACAGGTGCTCCGCTCACCATAGTTTTCCTTAACGAGAACACCCGCTCGGGAGATTATCGCAATTTGGTCATCCATCCCCGCCCTTCACACGCCGACTGGGTGGCACAGAAGAAGTGGAACGGCTACAACGATCCGCGTGGTGGCGGACACTTCTCGGGTCGCCTTACTTTGGGTATGGTGGCTGCTGCTGTTGTAGCAAAAAAGATCCTTGGCGAGAAGGCTCAATTCTCTACCAATATCATTGAGATAGGAGGCGAGCAGGATAGCGCAAAATTTGACCAGATAATCGAGCAGGCACGCATGTCACAGGACTCTGTAGGTGGCGTAGTGGAGTGCCGAACAAATGACATTGAGGTTGGTTTGGGTGAGCCATTCTTTGACTCGGCGGAGAGCCTTATTGCGCACCTACTGTTCTCTGTACCAGCCGTTAAGGGCGTGGAGTTTGGCGATGGTTTTTCCTCTGCACGCATGCTCGGATCGCAGAATAACGACCCCATCGTGGATGCTGACGGACACACCGCAACAAATCACGCTGGCGGCATTGTAGGTGGCATCACCAATGGTAACGAAATCGTCGTACGTGCAGCAATCAAGCCTACGGCTTCGATCTCGCGTGAGCAGCAGACCTTCAATTTCGAGAGCGGCAAGGTGCAGTCCCTCATAATCAAGGGTCGCCACGATGTTTGCATCGCACTGCGCGCCGCCGTTGTCGTGGAGGCTGCGGTCGCTATCGCATTGGCTGACTTAAAATTACGCGCATAGATGACAGGCAGGCGAGCAGATGTAATCGACTATCTGTGTAGTCGTATGCAAGGGCTGTACTCGTCGGAAGAGTGCCGACATATAGCCCGTATGGCAGCTGCTGCGTGGAGCAATACAGATGAGAGCCGTTTTCTGATAGAACCAAACGAGATAATCGAGATAAGTGATCTGGAGAGCCGCGCCGAGGAATTGGCGGCAGGTTGTCCGATACAGTATATATTGGGGAAAGCCGAATTTTGCGGTGAGACATTTGCCGTACGTTCGGGGGTACTGATTCCCCGTCCCGAGACCGAGGAATTGGTAATGTGGGCCATCGAGAAATCGTATGGGCTTCACTCTCCTCGCATATTGGATGTATGCACGGGCAGTGGCTGCATAGCCATAGCGCTGAAAAAACGAATCCCAGCGGCAACTCTCTCGGCAATAGAGCTTTCGGAAGAGGCTCTCGCAATAGCACAGGAGAATGCCGAGCGACTGCTCGCCGATGTTGAATTTACAAAGGATGATGCGTTGCACGGCATGCATAGTATTGATGGCCAGGAGTTTGACATCATAATTTCCAATCCGCCATACATTCCACAATCAGAGATCTCGGCCATGCGTATCAACGTCACACAATATGAGCCACACATGGCTTTGTTTGTCGATGACGACGACCCATTGATTTTTTATCGCGAAATTGCCCGCACAGCACAGCGACATCTAACCCACAACGGATGGCTGATGTTTGAGATTCATGAGACTTTAGCAGACAAGACCATGTTAATGCTCGCCGAAGAGGGCTACACCGACATAGAGCTACGAGAAGATTTCCGTCAAAAACCCCGTATGATATGCTGCAGACCAGGGAGAGAGTAAAACGCACGAAGAGCGCCGAGCAGGCACTCTCATCGCTAATGCGGCTATGCGCACGGGCAGAACGATCATCGGGTGATGCACGACGCCTGATGGCAACATGGGGTGTCGCCGAGCAGGACCGCGAGAAGGTACTGCAACGCCTTAAGGCAGAGCGGTTCATTGATGACGAACGATATGCATCGGCTTTCGTGCGAGAGAAGGTAGCGCTCAGTGGCTGGGGCGAGTATAAGATTCGCGCCGCCCTGCGCCGCAAGGGTATTGCCGAGGAGATTATAGCTCGCGCCCTGCAGCAGATATCGCCAACGCTGAGCGCCGAGCAGTTGACAACGCGCCTCGCCCGCAAATTGAAGACTGTAAAATACAAATCGAAATACGACCTGAAAAACAAACTAATCCGTTATGGGCTCTCGCTCGGATACACCATGGAGGCTGTCATACCGCAAGTCGAGGAGTTGATCCATGACATAAAAAACGAAGAAGAATGCGACGACTTTTTATATTAGCCATCATCGCTACGCTACATCTCACCTCGCGAGCACAGACGTTAAATCCTGATTACTACGATTTCCCGTTACGCGACGTAGCAGGCTACTACTCTGCCAACTTCGGAGAGATGCGCCCCAACCATTTCCACTCAGGCACCGACTTCAAAACCAACGGTGTGGAGGGCAAGCCGGTAATCGCTGTGGCTGATGGTTATGTAAGCCGCATATTGCAGTCGCCCACGGGCTATGGACTGGCCTTATATGTCGAGCACCCCAACGGAACAACATCGGTCTATGGCCACCTGTCGAGTTTTCGCAAGGATATAGCCGACTATGTCTTTGCAGAGCGCCACCGTCTCAAGCAGAGCCGTGTGGATCTATACTGCAAGGCCAATCAGTTTACTGTAAAGCGTGGCGAAGAGATTGCTCGCTCGGGCAATACGGGCTCATCACAGGGCCCGCACCTGCACTTTGAGATTCGCGATGCACGCACAGGCAAGACTTTCAACATCATAAAGCAGGGCATCGTACGCCCCAAGGATGATATTTCACCTTACATCATGAAAGTACATTACATTGAGGTGGATACCATCCAGGGAGTACCCTTGCACAGCCGTCCAAAGAGCTACGCGGTACACAAGGCCGACAATACGACCTATCGACTGGCACAGCAGAGCCCCATCAAGGTTGGTCGCAATGGTTATTTTGTGGTTGAGACATCGGATCGCAAGAACGATGTAGCAAACACCTATGGTGTATATAACCTTGTGGAGAAGATCGATGGCAAAACGATCTTCGAGTATCGCAACGACGGTTTCACGTTCGATCTATCGCGTTACTGCAATGCCGTGTCGTACTACCCTATTCAGCGCTCATCACGCAACGAGGCTATGCGTACAGCAATGCTGCAGGGCGGAACGAAATATTTCTATCCGACGCTTGTAAACCGTGGTGTGGTTACCACTGCGGCCGAGCAGAAGCGAGATGTGGAGTTCCTTATCACCGATGATTGCGGCAACACCTCGACGCTGAAATTCCAGATTGTGGGCAAGCCCGATGCGGAGTGCTTCCAGGGGGAGATTGAGCAGGGATCGCATATTGTTGCCTACAACCACGATTTTGCCGAGAAGGTGGACGACGTGGTAAGTGTGGTAATACCCAAAGGAGCATTATATGAGAGCATTGCGATGAAGATGGAGCGCTCGGACGTAGTGATAAAGGCCGACTCTACGGTCAGCATTCTCTCGCCCGCCTACACCATTCACGATGACAACACACCCCTGCAAACATCTATCGGCGTGGTGTTCTCAATGCTTGTCAAGCCGGAGTTGCAACCCTATACAGCCATGGCATCGGTATCTGCAAATGGCAATCTGTCATATGTGGGTGGCAGCTATCGCAACCTGCGCTTTACGGCCCGCACATCTAATTTTGGCACATTCTGTCTAGTGGCCGACTGCGCAGCACCCGTCATTCGCCCGCAATTTACCGATGGTGAGGATTGCCGCTCGCGCAACTCCATTTCTTTCCGTTTGTCGGACAATTTCTCGGGCGTCGCATCCTACTCGGCTACAATCGATGGAGAGTGGGTTGCAATTGACTATGCTCGCTCACGCGCAACCATCAACCTCAAAGCAGAAGGCATAACGGGCGGGCAGAAGCACGACGTCAAGATTGTCGTAAAAGATTCGTGTGGCAACACAACAACATGGCAAGGAACAATAATTAGATAAATCCATAGACTATGATCCAGAAAATAACCTCTATCCTATTTGCAAGCGTAGCATCGTTGATGCTGCTGTCGTGCAATGCGCCGGTAATTAATGACACACCGTCATCGCCTGCAGATTATGTAAATCCGCTGGTCGGCACATTATCCGAATTTGCCCTCTCAACAGGTAACACCTACCCCGCCATCGCACGTCCTTGGGGCATGAATTTCTGGTCACCGCAGACCGGTAAGATGGGCAACGGATGGATGTACACCTACACTGAGCACCAGATTCGTGGCTTCAAGCAGACGCATCAGCCCAGCCCATGGATTAACGACTATGGTCAGTTCTCGCTCATGCCCGTGGTTGGCGCACCCAAATTCAATGAGGATGAGCGCGCCAGCTGGTTCTCGCACAAAGGCGAGGAGGTACACCCGTTCTACTACAAGGTATATCTCGCTGATCATGATGTTTTGACCGAATTTTCGCCTACCGAGCGTGCCGCATTATTCCGCTTCACATTCCCCTCGGCCGAGGAGTCGTATGTTGTGGTAGATGCATTTGATCAGGGTTCTTACATCAGAATCGACAAGGCGAATAATCGCATCACAGGTTACTCAACACGCAATAGCGGAGGCGTGAGCGACAACTTCCGCAACTATTTTGTCGTGGAGTTCGACAAGCCTTTTGAGTATATACACACCTTTGCCGATGGTAAGTTGCACGACGCAGTGGAGCAACAGAGCGACCACGTAGGAGCCGTTATCGGTTTCCGCACATCAAAGGGCGAGCAGGTACACGCCCGTGTAGCCTCTTCGTTTATCAGCGAGGAGCAGGCAGCTCTGAACCTTAGCGAGTTGGGAGATGACACACTGGAAACTCTTAAAGAGAAGGGGCGCGAAGCATGGAATGACGTACTGGGCCGTATAGAGATCAGCGGTGGCGATCTTGATCAATATCGTACGTTCTACTCATGTCTCTATCGCGCTACACTCTTCCCGCAGAAACACTACGAGATTGATGCCAATGGCGAGGTAGTGCATTACAGCCCCCACAACGGCAAAGTGGAGAAGGGTTATTTCTACACCGGCACAGGTTTTTGGGATACTTTCCGTAGTCTGTTCCCCTTATTGAACCTGCTCTATCCCGAAGAGAACCAGAAGATGCAGGAGGGCTTTGTGAATGTATACAAGGAGAGCGGTTTCTTCCCTGAGTGGTCGAGCCCCGGACACCGTAACTGCATGGTGGGTAACAACTCTGCATCGGTACTGGCCGACGCTTATCTTAAGGGCGTAAAGGTCGAGGATGTGGAGACGCTCTTCGAAGGTCTTGTCCACGGCTCGGAGAATGTTCATCCCACTGTCGCATCAACGGGTCGCATAGGTCACCAATACTATAACACATTGGGATATGTACCCTACAACGTAGGCATAAATGAGAACGCTGCACGCACACTCGAATATGCATATAACGATTGGTGTATCTACCAGATGGCAAAGGAGTTGGGCAAACCACAGGAGATCATCGACCGCTACGCCAAGCGAGCCATGAACTACCGCAACCTCTTCGACAAGGAGACTCGCCTTATGCGTGGTCGCAATGCCGATGGAGAGTTCCAGGCTCCATTCTCTCCGCTTAAGTGGGGCGATGCCTTCACCGAGGGTAACAGCTGGCACTACACATGGTCAGTTTTCCACGATCCGCAGGGATTGATCGACTTGATGGGTGGCGATGAGGCCTTTGTTGAGATGCTGGATTCAGTATTTACCGTACCGCCCGTATATGACGATAGTTACTATGGCTTCCCCATCCACGAGATTCGCGAGATGACCGTAATGAATACAGGCAACTATGCCCACGGCAACCAGCCTATCCAGCATATGATCTATATGTACAACTATGCTGCACAGCCATGGAAGGCACAACACTGGGTTCGCGAGGTGATGAACCGCTTCTATTCGGCACAGGCTGACGGCTACTGCGGCGATGAGGATAACGGACAGACCTCGGCGTGGTATATCTTCTCGGCACTGGGTTTCTATCCCGTATGCCCTGCCTCGGATCAATATGTAATGGGAGCACCGCTATTCAAGAAGGCAACATTGCATCTTGCTGGCGGCAATGATTTCATAATCGAGGCACCCGAGAATAGTGCTGAGAACAGATATATGGATAATGTCCGCCTCAATGGCAAGGAGTACTCTCGCAACTACATCACCCACTCGGATATTACCTCCGGCGGCAAACTATCGGTTACGATGAGTGCAGAGCCCAACACTACACGAGGCACGGCGCAGGAGGATCGTCCCTACTCATTCTCGCAGCAGAAATAGAACTTGAGCGCATAAAAAAAAGTGTCGAGCCACAAGCCCGACACTTTTTCTTTATATGTCTATCAAATTATTTGAACAACATAGGAGCGAACTCTGAGAGGTAGATTCGCCAGTTACGCCAGATGTGACCCTCGCCACTCTCACGATAAGTGTAGGGGAACTTGATAGAGTCCATATACTTCATCATATCGAGGTTGCGCTGATACAAGAAGTCGGTGTTACCGCAAGCGATCCAGTAGAGCTTGAAACCATTATCGCGCTGTGCCTTCAATGAATTCTGAACCTCCTCGTTATCCAGGTTACCAGCAGCTGCTGAGAACAGACCTACATAGTCGAAGGTGTTAGGATATGTACGAGAGATGTTGTAAGAGTGACCACCACCCATAGAGAGACCTGCGATAGCGCGACCCTCCTTCTTCTTGATTACACGGTAGTTGCTCTCAACAAACTTGATAACATCGCCAAATGACTGCTCGAAAGAAGCAGCAGGACGAACGTTAGCATTGCCACGCATAGAGGGCTGAATCATACCACCAGCTGCCTCACCTACGGCTGCAGTCTGCCAAGCGTTACCGTTGGTCATAACAACCAACATAGGCTTCGCCTTGCCCTGAGCGATAAGGTTGTCAAGGATCTGAGAAGTACGGCCCAAAGTCATCCAAGCCTCCTCGTCACCACCAGCACCGTGCAAGAGGTACAATACGGGGTACTCGGCATTGCTCTTCTCATAACCTGCGGGAGTGTAAACAGTCACACGACGCTTTGTCTGCAAAGTGGGGCTATCGTACCAAGTCTTGGTTACACTACCGTGGGGAACATCGTTAACGCTGTAAATATCGCCACGATCGCCACCGATAATGAAGATGTTGAATGAAGAAGCAACATCACGGCAGATAAATACGTTAGAGGGGTCGCAAATGCGAACGCCATCAACGATGAAGTTGTAGTTATACAACTCTGAGCGCAATACGGGTGAAGTGTACTCCCATACGCCATCGGCGTTGCGTACCATCTCTGTATTCTCAACGGGTGTACCGTCGGGAGTAAGGAAGTTACCAGCAACAGTTACCTTCTTAGCCTCGGGAGCAGCCAGACGCAAAGTTACGCTGTTGTTCTCGTTAATCTGAGGAGAAACCACCTGAGCACGGCTACCCAAGGCCTCCTGAGCTGATGCGCTGAATGCAAAACATGCTGCAGCAACAAGCAAAAATAATTTTTTCATACTGAATTGTTTTAGGTTTTGTAAAAGAATATTTGAACCAAAGGTACACTCTTTTACGAAAATATGCAAATTTTGACCAAGAAATAACCTATTAACGTCAGAATCATAACCCGCCACCGAACCCCGGATTTGGAAAATTGAGATATACGTCATACCTTTGTCTTGATTTAACACCGAGTCAGTCGCGGGCTCGCAAACAGAATTTAGATTATGAAACATGCTTATGTTTTTCCTGGTCAGGGTGCACAGTTCTCTGGCATGGGAAAAGATCTTTATGAGAACAACCCCTCGGCAAAGGCTCTTTTTGACAAGGCCAACGAAATCCTCGGATTCAACATTACCGACGTAATGTTTAACGGATCGGCAGACGAGCTCAAACAAACCAAAGTAACTCAGCCTGCTGTATTCCTTCACTCTGTAATCCTTGCAAAGGTACTCGGCGTAAAGCCGGATGCTGTAGCAGGACACTCACTGGGCGAGTTTTCGGCACTTGTCGCAGCCGATGCTCTGTCGTTTGAGGATGGTCTGCGTTTAGTCGCAAAACGCGCCATGGCTATGCAGCAGTGCTGCGAGCAGCAGCCTGGAGGCATGGCGGCAATCCTCGCTATGGAGGACGAGAAGGTTGAGCAGATATGCGCACAGGTTGATGGCGTAGTAGTTGCAGCTAATTACAACTGCCCCGGACAGTTGGTTATCTCGGGAGCTGATGAGGCTGTAGATGCAGCTTGCGTGCAG
>JAGBYV010000308.1 GCA_017628595.1 Alistipes sp. | reverse complement strand
TTTCTCTACACCCTGCGTGACCGCGTAGCCGAGGATCCCGACTTTGTTGAAAAGCACAAGGCCGACCTTTGCGCATCGCTGCAGAAGACCATTATCGACATTCTGCTCGACAAGCTCATTAAGGCTACCAAGAAATTGGGTATCAAGGATGTAGCCATAGCCGGAGGAGTGTCGGCAAACTCGGGATTACGCGAGGCTGTAGCCGAGGCTGGCCGTCGTCGTGGCTGGCGCACATTCATCCCCGAGTTGAAATTTACCACCGACAATGCCGCCATGATTGCCATCTCGGGATACTACCGCTATCAGCAGGGAATGATCTCCGATCTGAGCATCGCGCCCGTTGCCCGATTAGAGGAAATTTTATAGATTTTTCCATATTAACTACCACAAGCCATCTCGCAAGGGATGGTTTTTTTATGCTCACACGTGAAGAAAAACACAACATTTTATTTCACTTTTCAAACATTTTATAAGATATTTTACTACTTTTGCCAAAGTCAAACCCGCACGAAAGCGGGAGACAAGCAAATCTTACTAAAATAACAGAGATGAAAACACTGAAGATTGGAGACCTTCTGGCGCGAGTACCCATCGTGCAGGGAGGTATGGGCGTCGGAATCTCGCTCTCTGGCCTGGCATCAGCCGTAGCCAATGCTGGAGGCGTGGGGGTTATCTCCACGGCGGGATTAGGCGTTATTTATAACGAATTTTCGAAGAACTTTAACGAAGCAAGCATCCACGGTCTGAAGGAGGAGCTTCGCAAGGCTCGCGAGGCCACCAAAGGCATTGTGGGAGTGAACATTATGGTAGCTCTTACAAACTTCGCCGATTTGGTTCGCACCTCAATTGAGGAGAAGGCCGACATCATCTTTTCGGGTGCTGGTCTGCCCCTTAACCTCCCCTCATTCCTGAAGGAGGATTCAACCACAAAGCTCGCCCCCATCGTATCGTCGGCACGTGCCCTGAAGGTTATCTGCCGTCGCTGGATTGGCGAGTGGGGATATGTGCCCGATGCAGTGGTTGTGGAGGGTCCCAAGGCTGGCGGACACCTCGGCTACTCGAACGAGCAGCTGGGCGATCCAGCCTATTCACTCGAGGCTATCGTTCCCGAGGTGGTGGCTGCAGCACGCGAGATTGGCGAGCAGCACGGCCGTTACATTCCTGTGATTGCTGGCGGCGGCATCTTCACAGGCGAGGATATTCATAACATTATGGCTCTCGGGGCCGACGCAGTGCAGATGGGTACTCGCTTCGTCGCTACCGAGGAGTGCGACGCATCTCCGCTCTTCAAGCAGAGTTACATAGATGCGAAAAAGGAGGATATCGAGATCATCCAAAGTCCCGTGGGCATGCCCGGACGTGCGGTGCACAACTCGTTCCTCGAACAGGTAAAGCAGGGTCTGAAGCAACCCAAATCGTGCCCGTTCAACTGCATTAAGACCTGCGACGTGACACACTCGCCTTACTGCATTATGCTGGCTCTCTACAACGCCTTCAAGGGACGTATGGAGCATGGCTACGCCTTTGCGGGTGAGAATGCATGGCGATGCGACAAAATATTAAGCGTCAACGAATTATTCTCGTCACTTAAAGCAGAATTTGATGCCAAGGCGGCTTCACTCACGGCCTACACGACAGCACAATAAAACAGACAACACATCAACCAATCGATCATAGACCACGGGGCAAGGCACTCGTGGTCTGTTTTTTTATATACCTATTTTTAAAAAAATTTGAATTTCGGAGGACAACGAAACGATTTTAAGCATATCTTTGTCACAAAATTGACATAAACTATAACAAAAAATATTATGGAGAATCTTAATGCGAAAGAGGTTAAGGAGATTGTGATCCGTTTCTCGGGCGACTCGGGCGACGGCATGCAGCTCACGGGTACCCTCTTCTCGAACACGTCGGCTCTCGAAGGCAACGGCATCTCGACCTTCCCCGACTACCCCGCCGAGATTCGCGCACCGCAGGGCACTGTGGCTGGCGTATCAGGTTTTCAAGTACACATCGGAGCAGGCAAGATTACCAATCCCGGTGACTTCTGCGACGCTCTGGTTGCTATGAATCCCGCAGCGCTGAAGGCTAACCGCAAGTGGTTGAAGAAGGATGCTACGGTGATTATCGACGGCGACACCATCACCGAGGACAACCTCAAAAAGGCAGGTTTCGCTACACTCGACCCCATTGCAGAGCTTGGTCTGGAGGGTTACAATGTCGTGATCCCCGACATCACTACAATGACAAAGGCTGCCCTGGCCGATATGGGTCTGGATAACAAGTCGGTGGTAAAGTGCAAGAATATGTTTGCGCTGGGTATCTGCTTCTACATCTTCAATCAGCCCGAGGATTACGCAAAGCGCTATATCGACTCAAAGTTTGCAAAGAAGAACCCCACGGTAGCCGAGGCCAACAAGCTCGCTATCGATGCAGGTTACAACTATGCAGCCAATACACATCAGTTTGCCAACACCTACCGCATTGCATCGGCTCCCATTGAGAAGGGTACCTACCGCTCAATCAACGGTAACGTAGCAACGGCGTGGGGTCTTATCGCTGCAAGCGAGAAGGCTAACCTTCCTCTCTTCTGCGGCTCATACCCCATCACTCCCGCAACGGTTATTCTGGAGGAGCTGGCAAAGCACAAGAACCTGGGTGTGAAGACCGTACAGGCCGAGGATGAGATTGCAGGTATCTGTACATCTATCGGCGCGGCTTATGCCGGCAACTTCGCCGTAACAACCACGTCGGGTCCCGGTCTTTCGCTCAAGAGCGAGGCTATGGGTCTGGCCGTAATGGCTGAGTTGCCTCTGGTAATTGTGGATGTGCAGCGTGGTGGCCCCTCAACAGGTCTGCCCACAAAGACCGAGCAGAGCGACTTGATGCAGGCTCTCTACGGTCGTAATGGCGAGTGCCCCGTAGTTGTTGTGGCGGCATCATCGCCCAGCGACTGCTTCCACTACGCATTCATGGCATCGAAGATTGCAATGGAGCATATGGTTCCCGTAATCCTTCTCACCGATGGTTTCATCGCCAACGGCTCGGAGCCCTGGCGCATCCCCTCGATGGCGGACTACCCCACAATCTGTCCCCCCATCGTTGATTCAGTAGCCGAGGGCGAGGAGTTCAAGCCCTACGCTCGTGGCGAGAATCTGGCTCGTGGCTGGGCATTCCCCGGCAAGGCTGGTCTGCAGCACAGAATCGGTGGTCTGGAGAAGGATCACCTGCGTGGCACAATCTCTTATGAGCCCGCTAACCACCAGGAGATGACTCGCACACGCGCAGCAAAGGTTGCACGCGTGGCTGACGAGTTGCCCACACCCGAGATCATGGGTGCCTTAGATGCCGACCTTCTGGTTATCGGCTGGGGTGGTACAAAGGGGCACCTCGAGGCTGCCGTGAAGGATCTGCAGGAGGAGGGCAAGAGCATCGCTCACTTGCACTTCAACTACCTGAACCCTCTGCCCCACAACGTAGAGGAGCTTTTGAAGGGTCACAAGCACATTCTCGTATGTGAGCTCAACGAGGGTCAGTTCGCATCATACCTGCGTCAGACATTCCAGTCGTTCACATTCGAGCAGTACAACAAGACCGAGGGTCAGCCCTTCACACTTGTTGAGCTGAAGGAAAAGTTTTATTCACTCTTATAAGTCACTTTAGTTATGGCAGATTATAAATACACACCCGCTGATTTCAAAAGCGACCAGATGGTAAAGTGGTGCCCGGGTTGTGGCGACCACGCAATCTTGAACGCCGTTCAGCGCGCCATGCCCGAGGTGGCTGACGCGTTGGATATCCCCCACAACAAGTTCACCTTCGTGTCGGGTATCGGCTGCTCATCACGTTTCATCTACTACATGAAGACCTTTGGTTTCCACACCATCCACGGCCGTGCAAACGCAGTGGCTACAGGTATCAAGGTGGCAAATCCCGACCTCTCGGTATGGGTATGCTCGGGTGATGGCGACTCGCTCGCTATCGGTGGTAACCACTTCATCCACGCTATCCGTCGCAATGTCGATCTTAATATGATCCTCTTCAACAACGAGATCTACGGTCTTACGAAGGGTCAGTACTCGCCCACCACAAAGCTGGGTAAGATCACCAAGACCTCACCCTACGGCACCATCGAGAAGCCCTTTACTCCGGGCGAGTTGGTTATCGGCGCAAAGGGCACATTCTTTGCCCGCACCATCGACGCCGAGGTTATGCTTACGAAGGATTGCCTGGTGGCAGCCGCAAAGCATAAGGGTATGTCGGTTGTGGAGGCGTTGGTAAACTGCGTTATCTTCAACGACAAGACACACGCTGCATTTGCCGGCGATAAGGCTACACGCGCGGAGAACACCATCACATTGCGCCACGGCGAGAAGATGCTCTTCGGTAAGGACAACCAGAAGGGCCTCGTATTTGAGGATATGCGACTGAAGGTTGTGACCATCGGCGAGGATGGCTACACCGAGGAGGATGTGCTCACTCACGATGCTCACTGTCAGGATACAACACTGCACTCGATGCTGGCAGCCATGAAGTGGCCCGAGTATCCCGTAGCAGTAGGCGTTATCCGCGAGGTGGAGGATGAGAACGTTTATGACCAGAAGGTTCAGGAGCAGGTAGAGGCAGTGAAGGCCTCATCGAAGATCAGCTGCATGGACGAGCTGTTGCGTTCGGGCGAGACCTGGGAGATTTAATTCCCACATATATAAATAAGAATAGGCTGCAACCATTTGATTGCAGCCTATTTTTATATCAGAAAGTGTATTTTACGATTTGAGCGCAGGGTATCCGACCCTTCACGCTCAACAATACCCGTCACCACATCGGCAGCATCGTGCCAGCGATTGGAGTGAAAATCGCGGCGATACGACACCAGATGAGCATACAATTCGGGCCAGCGCTGCGCCCAGCCACGCGGAAAACGCAGCAGATGCAACACCGTAGCCGAATGCGAGAGGATGCGCGCCTGCTTGTTACCACTCTGATGAAACCACTCGACCTTGACGCGAGGCGCAAGGCGCTGCACAGCGCGGGCAAAGCCTCGGCCTCCATTATTGCTCTCCACCGAGGCAGAACGCACCTCACTGCGAGTGAGCATATCGGCAACAAGCCGCTCGGTCACCTCCATAGGTTCGCGCGAATAGACCGCATCGAGGATATATATTACACCATCGGCATCGACGGCATATGCAATCGAGCAGAGGTAGTCATCGCCCTCATCGGCCGTATCGGTGTAGTTGGCTCGGCGCACAATGTGATCGGGCAGAGCGTCCCACTCCGCAAAGGCATCACCATAAAGCTGTCCTCCGCGTGACGAGGGCCGCCCCTGATACATAGCCTCAAAACGTACGGGATCGAGTCGGCGTTTCTGCTCAAGCAGAACCACACTCTGACGCTCAGGCCAGAGAGCCTCACCCGCCTGACGAGGGTCAATATCGGTCGGAGAGCCTGTCTTTACAGCCTCCATATTGAGGTGCAACCAGCCATCGCCCACACGCTCCACATCCTCCCACGACTCCATATCCACAACACGCTCCATAGCGCGCAACGAACCTATGAGATCCTCCTCGTGCCAGCGGGTGAAGACAATAAGCTCCTGTGACGTGTTGTGCATACGTGTCTTCACGACTGATGTGTACCACTCCCAGCAATTCTCTCGCACGATGGGCGAATTGGCCTCCATAGCATCCTTATAGAGGTCGTCGAGGATAAAGCAATCGACACGATTACCCGTCAGCGAGCCTTCCCTGCCTACCGAGAGCAGTCCGCCATCATGGCCTACGATCTCCACCTCATCGGCCGTGCGGATATACTGTGCAGGGCGACCGCCCTGCTTGATACTCGTTTCGGGGAACAGGTCGCCATACTCCCTGCACTCGAGGATACGCTGCACACGGCGGTTGAACTTCGAGGCGAGCATCGACGAGTAGGAGGCAATGGCAATACGCATATCGGGATTGAGTCCCAGCATATAGGCCGGCAACAGAGTGCTTGCACCTACGCTCTTGCCATGTTGCGGCGGCATGGTGACAATAAGACGTCGCAGATGACCTCGGGCAAAGAGTTCCAGCAGACGGTAGTAACGGCTATGAAACGCCTGCATATCAAGAAAGGGATATACCTTCAGTGAAAAGTCGGTAAATGAGATAGGATTCATAACTGTTGTTTTAGATATTCACGTAGTGTGTAAAATGAAAAATCGTTGAGCACCTCGCCCTGGGCAAGTGTAGTGTGAAACTCCCACCACACGGGAACCACATCCGAGATAAGTCGCACATCGCCCTGCTCGCAACGGTGGGTGTGGTGATAAATAATTGCACTTAGCACCATATGGCAAACGACCTGGTCGTGCTCGAAATAAAGTCTGCCGCTGAAGTAGTCGCCATCGCCAAAACGGGCATGCAGACGGTCGGCCACCTCAAGATAAAGTTGATCAGAAACCTCATACATAGTTGAAAATGTTTAATTTTTGATTGTTTTCGTTTGTTTATTCAAAATAAATTGCTTAACTTTGTCACTGCAAAGATAGTTCAGTAATTGAATTTTAATACTCGCAAGTACAAATTTTTAATATAAAATTTTCTGATGACTTTCTTATGGGTGGTAGAATCAAACTAATACGCAAAGAGCTGAAAATGACTCAAGAGCAACTCGCTCAGCGACTTGGCATCGGCAAAGCAGCTCTTTCGATGATCGAGACAGGCAAGAGCGGACTCTCGTCACGCAATAAAAATATATTGGTTCAGGATTTGAACGTCAATCCCGATTGGCTCGAAAGCGGCAAGGGCAACATGTTCAATGCCGACCCTGCGCTGAACTCATTCCGTCTGAAAACAGACAACACACTACCCATGCAGAGCGTTCCCCTCTACTCAATCGAGGGCACTGCGGGCCTTGTGCCTCTGTTCAGCGAGCAGAACGAGACAAAACCCGTAAACTTTATCCATATCCCCAACCTGCCCAAGTGCGACGGTGCGATATATGTGTCGGGCGATTCGATGTATCCGCTACTGAAGAGTGGCGACATTGTACTCTACAAGCAGCTGCACAATATTGAGGATATATTCTGGGGCGACATGTATCTGCTCTCGATTGATCTGGATGGCGAGGAGTACATCGTTGTAAAGTATATACAGAAGTCGGATCGCGAGGGCTTCGTGAAGCTGGTGAGCCAGAATCCCCACCATGCCGACAAAGATATTGAGATAAGCC
The DNA here is from genome assembly GCA_017628595.1 of Alistipes sp. Classification (GTDB taxonomy): domain Bacteria; phylum Bacteroidota; class Bacteroidia; order Bacteroidales; family Rikenellaceae; genus Alistipes. The sequence goes on along the minus strand of JAGBYV010000308.1, from coordinate 996 downwards.
GCATACGCGCCCTTGCCCTTGTCAAGGCAAGCATCCGCATGAATTCCATCCGATAGAAGATGAAACCAAAGTCGATATACCACATCATAGCCATATTTACGGCTATCGTATGGGGTGCAACATTTGTCTCATCGAAGGTATTGCTCGAGGCGGGTTTTACCCCCTCGCTGATAATGGTGATACGCTTTAGCATGGCCTATCTCTGCCTGCTACCCTTCTGGCGTGGAAAGCTATTCTGCGACAACGTGCGTGACGAGTTGATGATGCTACTGCTGGGTGTGTCAGGCGGTTCGCTATACTTCCTTCTGGAGAACTCTGCACTGCTATATACACAGGCGTCAAATGTGGCTATCATCATCGCTGCGACACCGCTGCTCACGACACTGGCCGTGCAGTTTGTAAGCCATCAGGAGCAGGCCTCGAAGCGTTTCTACGCCTACTCGCTGCTGGCTATGGCAGGTGTGGCACTGGTTGTATTCAATGGCGAATTCATCCTCAAGCTCAACCCACTGGGCGACCTGCTCACGCTCGGAGCCTCAATAATGTGGGTCATCTACAGTGTAGCTTTTCTGAAGATGGAGGGTCGCTACCACCCGCTGATGATTACGCGCAAGATTTTCTTCTACGGCGTGATAACACTCGCCCCCTATATGTTCTACGAGGGGTGGAATATCACATGGGCAGCGTTTGCCAATCCGGTGGTTGTGGGCAACCTGCTCTTCCTCGGCATCGTGGCTTCGCTCATATGTTACTGGTCATGGAATATGGTTCTCGAGAAGCTGGGTGCAATAAAGGCTACCAACTACCTCTACCTGAATCCGATTGTGGCGCTCATCACATCGTGGATAGTGCTCAACGAGCGCATCACGGCCCTTGCTCTGCTTGGCACGGCGCTGATTCTTACGGGAATGTACATGGCACAGAAAAAATAAAAGAAAGGCTGCTAACTCGCAAGAGTTAACAGCCCTTTTTTTTATCGAACAAATAGCCCACCAG
>JAGBYV010000307.1 GCA_017628595.1 Alistipes sp. | reverse complement strand
CGTCGGAGCGTTGTTCATGAGCCTCACGCCAGGTTATACATCGGGCGATCTGGCAAGTTATATGTTCGGAAGCATTGTGACCGTCACATCGGCAGATGTCATCATGCTCGGCCTGTTCACCCTACTGTGCGTTGTGGGATGCGCCCTCTGGTGGCGTCAGGTGATGTATCTGGCCTTCGATCGCGATTTTGCGGCAAGTCAGGGCATAGCCACCCGTGTGAGTTCGTATCTGTTGATGGCCGTTGTTGCCATAACCATAGTGCTGGCTATTCGTATCATGGGTATTGTTCTGCTGCTTTCGCTCTTTACCATGCCTGTGGTTGCAGCCAATACACTGACCAAATCATATGCGAAAATAACGCTGTGGGCATCGCTTATTGCCACCTTTGGCACTGTTATGGGCCTTGTGGTGAGCTATTATTGGGAGATTCCCCCCGCGGCATGCATAATATTTATCCTTTCATTGGTGCTTATTGCAGTAAAACTGCTATCTTTGCGAAGCAAAAAAGTATAGATGCGACTGAAAACGATACATAAGTTAGTCCTCAAATCATATCTCGGACCGCTCATCATGACCTTCTTCATCATTACCTTCGTATTGATGATGAACTTCCTTTGGCGTTATATCGACGAGCTTACGGGTAAGGGTCTGGGCTTTGGCGTGATTATAGAGCTGCTGGTATATGCAACCATCAACCTCATCCCGCTGGGTCTTCCGCTTGCTATGTTGCTTGCGGGTATTATGACGATGGGAAACCTGGGCGAAAACTTTGAGTTGCAGGCAATGAAGTCGGCCGGAGTGTCGCTTATGCGCATACTGAAGCCGCTGATCTGGGTTACATTCTTTATGGCAATAGCCAGCTTCTTCCTGATAAATAACCTCGTGCCGTATGCCAATAAGAAGATGACCTCGATTCTTATCGATATCCGCCGACAAAAGCAGGTGCTGGAGCTCAAGGATGGACTCTTCTTCAATGGCATTGATGATATGAGTATCCGCGTAGCACATCAGGATCCCGTGACGGGAGAGCTGGACGATGTTCTGATTTATGATAACCGCTCAACGGCCGGAAATATGACAACGACCGTAGCCGAGCGTGGATTTATACGTCTGTCGGATGATAAGCGCTATCTGCTTGTCACGTTGTACAATGGCGACAACTATCAGCATACGCGTAATAATCAGTGGTACACCAATAATACGCAGCGCCACGATAGTTTCGATGTGCAGGATATGTCGATTCCTATGGAGGGTTTTGATTTCCAGCGTACCGACAACAACGAGATGCTCAATGGCTCGCAGACCAAGAATATCATAGAGTTGCAGGCGGCCATCGACTCTTTGGAGGTGGTGGTGGATAACTCTACAACACAATCCTATGGCCCTCTGTTGCGCGATAACCTCTTTAATAAGGATATTCAGGTTACGCAGCTGCCCGACTCGCTGCGCAAGGATAAGACGGGCTATGTGGACATAGCATTGATGGATACGATTGCCAATCTCTCTTTGCGTGACAGAAATATGGTGTGGGCACGTGCACGTGCTGCGGCACAGGAGTCGCGTAATGCCTTCTCGTTTGACGAGTCGATGACAAAGGATGCACTTACACAACTCTATAAGAGTAAGAACGATTGGCATCGAAAGCTCTCGCTCCCTATATCGGTTATTATCTTCTTCCTGATTGGAGCCCCGCTTGGAGCCATCATCCGCAAGGGAGGCCTCGGAACGCCTATCGTGATTTCGGTCTTCTTCTTTGTGGTCTATTATATCATTATGCTTACGGGCGAGAAGGCTTCGGTCGAGGGTCAGTGGAGTGCCGTGATGGGTATGTGGATATCCTCCATTGTGTTGTCGCCCATAGCCATCTATCTGCTCATCAAGGCAACGAACGACTCGTCGCTGCTCGATACCGATTGGTACTGGATCAAGTATCAGCAATTCAAGGCAAAGATCGAACCCGTTGTAGGTCCCGTGCGTAGATTCATTGCGCAGTCGGCCCTGTGGCGATGGATGCAGTCGGCTGTAAACAAAGTGCGTGAGCGTAGATTAAAGAAAAAAACAGTGTAATGACAGGAAAAGATTTAAGAATAGTATTTATGGGTACTCCCGAATTTGCCGTGGCTTCGTTGCGTCGCCTGGTGGAGGAGGGGTATAACATTGTGGCGGTGGTTACAACACCCGATAAGCCCGCAGGACGTGGTCAGAAGTTGCACGAGAGCGATGTTAAGCTGGCAGCCAAGGAGTTGGGTCTGCCGATCCTGCAGCCCGAGCGTCTGCGCGATGAGGCCTTTGTGGAGGCTATGCGTGAGCTGCAGCCTGATCTGGGTATTGTCATTGCGTTCCGTATGTTGCCCGAGGTTGTGTGGGCAATGCCAAAATATGGAACCTTCAATCTGCATGCGTCGTTGCTTCCTCAGTATCGTGGCGCAGCGCCTATCAACTGGGCCGTGATCAACGGCGAGCAGAAGACGGGTATTACGACCTTTCTGCTTAATCACGAGATAGATAAGGGTGCTATCGTAGGCCAGGTGGAGATGCCGATTGGCGAGGATGATACGGTGGGCACGATGTACGATAAGCTGATGATGAGTGGTTGCGACCTGGTTGTTGATACGGTTGAGCGTATTGCAGCGGGCGACTATACCGCTATTGAGCAGATGCATATCGATGAGTCAACTTTGAAGCCTGCACCAAAAATCTTCAAGGAGGATTGTCGCATCGATTGGTCGTGGGATGGAGTGCGAATTGTGAATTTTGTGCGCGGTCTGTCGCCATATCCTGCAGCGTGGACACCTATGTTTATTGATGGCAAGGAGCAGGGCTCGGCCAAGATCTTCCGTGCAACATTCTCAGCAGCGCAGCATAACCAAACTGCAGGTGCGGTGTATTCGGATGGAAAGGGTACACTGAAGGTAGCTTGTGCCGATGGCTGGGTGGAGATTCACGAGTTACAGGTTGCTGGCAAGCGCCGTATGGCTACACGCGATCTGCTGCTCGGACTGCGTAATATAGAGGATTACACGTTTATGTAGCCTTCAAAAAGCAAAATAAAAAAGCCTGCGCTTGATAGTGCAGGCTTTTTTTTGTTGTGGCATATTGAGATTACATGCGCTCGGGAACATCGATGCCCAATAACTTCATCGCCTTACGAATTGTGCGGGCCACCTCGGCTGCCAGCTGCAGACGCATACGACGCTTCTCAACATTCTCCTCGCGCAGGATTGAGTGGTCGTGGTAGTAGCCGTTGAAGGTCTTTGCCAGATCGTAGGCATAGGCTGCAATGATCGAGGGCGAGAAGTTCTCACCAGCCGATGCAATAACTGCGGGGAAGTCGCAGAGTGACTTGATGATCTCAGCCTCCTCTGTGAGCAACTCGTTATTTGCGTGCGACTTATAGTCGATACCCTGCTCGTCGGCCTTACGCAGAACAGAACATATGCGGGCATGCGTGTACTGAATAAAAGGACCTGTGTTGCCGTTGAAGTCGATAGACTCCTTGGGGTCAAACAACATAGTCTTCTTGGGGTCAACCTTGAGGATAAAGTACTTGAGCGCACCAAGACCTACCATAGTGCATATTGCGTTAGCCTCCTCCTCCGAGCAGCCGTCCAGCTTGCCCAGCTCAGAAGACATCTCACGGGCTGTGTCAACCATATCGGCAATCAGGTCGTCGGCATCAACAACCGTACCCTCGCGTGACTTCATCTTACCCTCGGGAAGCTCAACCATACCGTAAGAGAGGTGGTAGATGTTGTCGCTCCACTCGTAGCCCAACTTCTTCAGCACCAGCTTCAATACCTGGAAGTGGTAGTTCTGCTCGTTACCTACTACGTAGATCATGTCGTCGAGCTTATTCTCCTCGAAGCGGCTCAGTGCAGTACCCAAATCCTGAGTCATATATACCGATGTGCCGTCGCCACGCAACAACAGCTTCTCATCCAGGCCGTCAGCCTCCAGATTGATCCATACCGAACCATCCTCGCGGCGGTAGAAGACCTCCTTCGCAAGACCCTCCTCCACGAGCGACTTACCCAGCAGGTAGGTCTGCGACTCGTAATAAACCTTATCGAAATCGACGCCCAGCGCCTTGTAGGTCACATCGAAACCATCGTAAACCCAGCCATTCATGGTCTGCCAGAGGTTGTAAACCTCCTCATCCTGGGCCTCCCACTTGCGCAACATCTCCTGTGCCTGCAGAATGATGGGGGCACTCTTCTTTGCCTCATCCTCGCTCATGCCG
>JAGBYV010000306.1 GCA_017628595.1 Alistipes sp. | reverse complement strand
GGCGCTGCCACAGGCTGTGGCGCAGAGCCCAGCAAAGTCGATAATTGCCTTTGAAGAGGGGCCGCGCCGAGACCACTCATCGAAGGTCAAACCAGCCGAAGATCCCTCGATGAATCAGCCGCTGCGGCGTGCCAATGAGGAGGCCTATGCGGCCGATGCCAAGGCCTTCGGCAAGTATTAATTTTATCAATCATTAACCAACTAAAAAACAGAACATTATGTCAAGCATTATTGTAAACCCCAAGAACTATTCAGGTCACGAACTCGAGACCATCTTTTTCCGTCCCCTTTTGACCGGACCCTCAGCCGAGTCGCTCGGTATCCGCATCCTCTACAACATGCCCATGCCTACCGTGGTGCAGATCTGGGATCGTAAGGGCAACGTACTCACGCCCTTCGACCAGGCCACCGACTGGGAGGGTGGAGTGAAGACTACCCACTATCAGAAGACCATTCCCATGGCTCGCGTGAAGGCCGAGAATGCCTTTGCCGCAAGCGACTACTTCTCGACCATCTTCGAGCTTATCACCAACCGCTCGGATGTGAATATGGAGGATCTCTCGGGCACTGAGCTTGAGGCTGCCGAGACCGAGCTCTTCCGTCAGGCCATTGCCGAGTCGATTCGTATGAACCTTTGGCTCGGTGACAAGGGCGGCACGCTGGGCACAGGCTACACTAGTTTCGACGGCCTGCTCAAGCTCATAAACGAGCGTGTGAAGAGTGGCGAGATCGCCAACTCATCGAAGGAGCTGGAGGTGTTGCTCAGCGACATGAGTCTGGGCGAGATCTTCTCCGACATCGTAAACGATGCCAGCCCCCGTCTGAAGGGCCTCTTCCCCGAGGGGCAGGTGGCATTCTTCGTATCGCCCCGCATCTATGCTTACTACCAGAACTATCTGGATAGCGCATATGGCGCGGCATCGTACCAGGATTGCCAGACAGGTCGCCCGCAGCTTATGTACCGTGGCTTCCCCGTCATCGAGGTGAATGTTGACCCCGCCATCGGTGAGTCATCGCTCTCGAAGGACTTCATCATCTTCACCGACCGTCGTAACTTGGTGATGGCCGTAAATACGGCCGACAGCCCCGGCTCGGAGATTCGTATGTGGTACAACCCCGACCAGATGGAGAACCGCCAGCGAGCAGTATTTGCCATCGGCTGCGAGATTCTGGATGAGGAGTTGGTAACGGCTTACATCAACGCCGACTAAAGATCATAAGCCATGACCGAGAAGAGATACAAACCCGTGGGCGGCGTTGCCCACGCAGAGCTATTCGCGGTACACGGCCTTCGAGGAGTGGAGGATATGGTCGCGGGTGAGGGCGTAGAGGTGAGTCTGATGGATGATGGCTCACACTACGACGAGCAAACCCAGGCCCAGGGCCTGCCGGTGAGCGTAGAGCATACGCTCACCCTCTGCTCCGATCGCAACCTCACGGCAGCATGGCGCAATGCAGAGTTTCTGCAACGTGCTGCCGCAGAGGGCGTGGCGGCACGCATACGTCTAAGCTCGGGCGAGGAGCTTATAGTGGGCTGGAGTCCGCACTTCGGATTTGAGCGGGCATTGCGCCTGCGCTCGCTCACGTTCCACTCGGGCAGCCGACCACAAGAGCAGCCGAAGGTGGTGCTGACGCTCGCGTCGCGCGACACCTCATCGGCAATGGATCAATAAAACATAAGAAAATATGGAAAAGAGAAAAACAAAGAGTATGGTGGCGGTCACTAACCGCAAGGCAGAGTCGCTCTTTGCGCTCTCATCGCAGAGGGTGCAGAGCGAGAAGTTCTGGCGCTGGGGCGACGACAATATGCTCCCTTATGCTCTCTCGCTCATGTCGCGCCGCTCGACCACACACCGACGAATCATAAACGACAAAGCCGACTACATCGCCGGCAAGGGATTTTCGTTCGACGAGCAGGAGACTCTTCTGCGCTCGATGGTCGAGAGAGCCAATGGCGAGGGTGACTCGCTGCGCCGTGTGCTCTACCGACTGGCCTTCGACAAGGCGCTGATGGGCAATGCCTTTCTGGAGGTGGTGACCGATGAGGAGCACTCGTTCCTCTCGCTGCATCATCAGGATGCTTCGCGTTGCCGTCTTGCACGCGACTCCGAGCATGTGCTGCTGCACCACGACTGGAGCACCTTTCGGGCGGAGGAGGCACACACACTGCCGCTATACCCCCGATTTGAGAAGCAGAGCGACGGCTCGCTGCGCTCCATTATCCACTACAAGGAGTATGAACCTATGTTCTCGCACTATGGCGTGCCGAAGTACATCGCCGGAATGGGTGTATCGGCCATAGCCTACAAGACCGACTGCTGGAACATCTCGCGCCTGGACAACTCGTTCCAGCTCTCGGGCATCATGATGCTCGATGCCGAGATGGCGAGCGAGGCCGAGGCCGAGCGACTGGTGCAGACGGCCGAGAAGCGTTTTGCAGGCACTCCCGGACAGGTGATGTTCGTGGTGGGAAGTGGCGAAGAGGGCAACTCATCGCGATTCATACCCCTCGAATCGAACAACGAGGGCGACTGGAGCACACTGCACGACCAGGCCACAAGCGACATAGTGATTGCCCACTCGTGGTTCCGCTCGCTCAGCGGTCTGGATTACTCGGCGGGATTCAGCGCCGAGCGCATCCTCCACGAGTATGAGGTGGCGCTGAACACTGTCATTCTTGCCGAGCAGGAGGAGTTGCTCGCCCCCATCAGACGACTGATGCAGGAGGTGGCCGGCATCGACTGCTCATCGCTCGAGATTGTCAACCGCCCGCCCACACGCTCAAAACCCATCTACATGAAGGTGTGGGAAGCACGCAAGGCCGACGGTCTGGAGTACGATGCCGAGGATGAGCGACAGCAGGCTTTTCTGTCGGAGATCACAAAATACAACGTAACCAAAATCAACTAACTATGGCACAGAATATTACAACACCCGCGGAGGTCATCGCCATAGCATTTGGCGATGGCGAGTGGCTCTCACCGGAGGCTATCAGCACGGCCGACATCACAGCGGCTACGGAGCTATGGATTCGCCCCATCGTGGGGCAGGCACTGCTCGACGAGGTGGCAAAGGGAGGCTATGCTCAGCTAAAGACCGAATATATAGTCCCCGCTGTGGCTATGTGCACACGACTTCTGGTTCAGCCCAGGCTCAATGTGCAGACCTCACAACTGGGACTCTCCTCTCCTGCAGGCAGCCACCACAAGGCTGCCGATGGGAAGGCACGTGCAGAGTTACAGCGTGCCCTGCGACTGCGTGCGCAAGCTATGCGAGAGCGATTGTCGGAGCATCTGGAGCAGCATGCCGCAGAGTACAAGGAGTACCGTAGCGAGGAGAACATTCTAAACCGATGCAGATGCGATGGAGGACTTGTACAGATACTTTAGCGGCGTGGTGGCGGCTCTGCTTGCGCTGGCGGCACCCATAGCTCCGCTGGCAGGTTGTGTGGTGGGGTTTATCACCTTCGACTTTCTGACTGGCGTGGTGGCTTCGCACGCAGATGCACAGCGCGAGGGGCGCCGATGGTACTTTGAGAGCCGCGAGGCGTGGCACACGGTGCAAAAGCTGGCTTTGTCGATAATCGCACTCTACATGGCCTACGCCATAGATGCGGTGATGCTCGATTTCCTCCACCTCAACATCACAAAACTCTTCGCCGGCTTTGTGTGCGGTGTGGAGATGTGGTCGTTCCTGGAGAATGCCTGCCGCATCAGCGATGCTCCGCTATTTCGTTACCTGAGGCGCTATGTGCGCCACCGCGTGAGAAAGGAGGTGGAGAGATGAGCCGCGGCATAGCAAACTGCAATCCGGGCAACATACGCCGTTCGCGAGTGCGCTACAAGGGCGAGTGCCACCCATCGACGGATGAGTCATTCAAGCAGTTTGAGTCGATGGAGTGGGGCTACAGGGCGATGTTCATCCTGCTCGACACCTATCGTGTGCGCTACGGGCTGCGAAGCCTCAAAGAGATGATCACACGCTACGCCCCACCCTCGGAGAATCATACGGCACTCTACATCGATGCGGTGTGCGAGATGACAGGCATCAGGCCCGATGAGAAGATAGATACCCGCTCACGACGAGTGATGGTGCCCATCGTGGCGGCAATGTCGCGCATCGAGAATGGATGTGCGGCACGCCGTGCAGAGGTGGAGTATGGATTTACCCTGACGGGATTTTAATCCCCTTATTGTTTAGGTGCGACAGTGAGAATCTGTCGCACTTTTTTGTATTTTTGCAGATGATGAAGCTAATCTGGGAAAACATACTCCGTCTCCTGCGCACGGCACCCATGCTCTGCGCCCTGCCCGCCCTTATTGTGGGCATACTGCTGGGCGAGTGGATGGGAATGCCGGCGGCGGTGGCTATCGCCGTATTTGTGCTGATGGTGGTGCTGACACTGCGCTATGGAGGCGACTACCTGCTGCTGCTTGCCATCGTGACGGCTGGCGTGGTGAGCGCCACGCTACGCTCGGCTCCCTCGTTGCCCGAGCATGGAGAGATGGAGATTGAGGTAGGGCGCATCATTCGCATTACGGATGGCCGCACAACCGCCCAGGGGCGTGTGGTAGCCTTCATGCATGAGGGCAGGAGTTATCGTTCTCGCGCCGAGGTACGCATCCTGTCCGATGAGCCAATCAAGCAGGGCGACCGCATAGTGGTGGTAGCGGCGGCTCATCCCTTCGAGCGGAGTTCGGCCACGGGACGCTACATGGCAGCACAGGGTTTTGCGGCGCAGATTTTAATCTCCGCCGACAACATTCTGCACAGGCGCACTGCATCGGCAAGCCTTATCGGGAGATGGCAAGCAGAGGCAAAGCGCCGCATCGCGCAGCTGGGACTT
>JAGBYV010000305.1 GCA_017628595.1 Alistipes sp. | reverse complement strand
GAACCTTGCGGGCGAGGGTAGCGGCTCAACGATCCACGATCACGAGTTGCGTCTTAACTGCTCACGTGTGCTGGAGATGGATCCTACGCAAATTCCTACAGGTACATTGCTCGATGTTAAGGGCACACCGCAGGATTTCACCTCTTGGCGACGATTTGGCGATGATCTGCTCTCGGAGTTCAACCATATGAAGGACTTCAAGGGTTACGACCACTTCTTCGTTCTGGATGGCTGGAAACCCAATATCCTCTCGGAGGTAGGCGAGTTGCGCTGCGAAGCTACTGGCCGCAAGGTGGAGATTCTCTCTTCGCAGGCTGGTGCTATGGTATATACCGGCAACTGGCTGGAGGGTGGATGCCCCATCACCAAGTCGGGTGTTCGCTATAAGGACTATGCGGGTGTGGCTATCGAGTGTCAGGGTTATCCTAATGCCGTAAATGAGCCTTCGTTCCCCTCGGTTGAGTTGCAGGCCGATGAGTTGTATTGTCAGAAGATTGTATTTAAGTTAGGAACATTCTAATATGGAAGATAAGGATAGAGAGTTTTTAGACTCGTTTACCGAGAAGTTGGAGAAGACACTCGTCGATCAGTGTACGGCCGATGAGTTGCTCGATGGTAAGATTCTGGAGGTTGAGGAGCTGGATGAGAAGTGGCGCACCTCAGCTCCCGAGTATATGGTTGATGCTGTTCCGCAGATCGCCCAGTACCCTGCAGCCGCTATCGCGTGGGCTTGCTACGTAGGTATGGGTGCTGCCGTGCTGTGGGATAAGTCGTGGGGCGAGTACAAGGATGTGGAGGATTGGTACACTCTGATGGCCAAGCCTCGTGGCTTCGATTGCCTGGATGAGTATGTGATCGAGTGCTTGGTGGGCCTGAAGCTCGATAGCGAGGCTAATCAGAAGCTGGAGTCGTCAATCCGCAAGGCGGCCAACACCGCACAGACCATGATTCGTAAGGAGGGTATCGAGCCGCAGAGCGTTATGGCGTTCCACCTCTTTGCCCGCGTGGTGAAGGTATTCTTCCGTCTGGGCGTGTCGCTTGAGCTGCACCGCATGGGTTACAAGTATGTCAAGGTGAACCTTGATGTACAGGGCGAGGCACCGCTGTCTTAGGTCGCTGACTCATATTTATGCTGCAAAAATTGGGTTTTATTCAAGAAAAATGCATTGTTATGTTGCGTATGAAGAATAAATTGCTATATTTGCAGTAATAAAGGAGCGTAAAATGACTAATACATTCAACATCCACCATCTTCATCATATCTTGCGAAAGATAGGGTAGGTCGTGCAGGGAGTTGATTGCAGTATATGGGCTTACCTTATGGGGTAGGCCTTTTTTATTATAAGTAAGTCGTTTTGCAAATCAGTAGTTGGATTAAAACGTAAAAAGATATGTTGAGAATTGCTATTCAGACCAAAGGTCGTCTTAACGAGCAGAGTATGGATCTGCTCCACGAGATTGGTATTGATGTCGATGCTGCCAAGCGTAAATTCCTTTCGCAGGCTGCCAATTTCCCCATCGAGGTGCTCTACTTGCGCGATGATGATATACCGCAGGTGGTGGCTAATGGTACGGCTTCGCTGGGAATCGTAGGTCTGAATGAGGTGGCTGAGCGTGGCTGCGATG
>JAGBYV010000304.1 GCA_017628595.1 Alistipes sp. | reverse complement strand
CTTCAGAGTCTCATATATAGCGCGCTCCTTCTTCACTCCCTTCTCAATCTTGGCATCCACCTCACGTTTGAACTCGGTGAGCTGCTCGGCAGCAGCCGTGCAGAGTGTAATCATAGCCTCGGCGCAGTTGTCCGACGAGCCGACAGCACGGAACTCGAAGCGATTACCCGTAAAGGCAAAAGGAGAAGTGCGGTTACGGTCGGTATTATCCAGGAGGATAGATGGGATCTGCGACACGCCGCTCATCTTCAGTACACTCTTGGCATCGAAGCGGATAGCATCGCCGCTGGCGCTTCGCTCCAACTTATCGAGCACCGATGATATCTGCGTACCCAGGAAAGCCGAAACTATGGCAGGAGGCGCCTCTGCCGCACCCAGACGATGCACATTTGATGCACTCATAATAGAGGCCTTAAGCAGACCATTATGCTTATGTACGGCAGCAATCACATTAACCAGGAAAGTGATAAACTGCAGATTCTCCGACGGAGTCTTACCCGGACCAAAGAGATTTACACCCGTATCCGTACCGAGCGACCAGTTATTATGCTTACCCGAGCCGTTGATACCCTTGAAAGGTTTCTCGTGCAGAAGCACGCGGAAATGATGACGGCGGGCAATCTTGTCCATGATGGTCATCAGGAGCTGATTGTGATCGTTGGCCAGATTAGCCTCCTCGTATACGGGAGCCAACTCAAACTGACCCGGCGCAGCCTCATTGTGGCGTGTCTTGACGGGGATACCGAGCTTCAGGCTCTCATACTCCAACTCCTTCATAAAATTAATCACACGCGCAGGTATAGCACCAAAGTAGTGATCCTCCAGCTGCTGATTCTTTGCAGCCTCATGGCCCATCAGCGTGCGACCCGTAAGCACCAGATCGGGACGCGCAGCCCACAGGCTCTCATCCACAAGGAAATACTCCTGCTCCCAGCCTAAATATGTATAAACACGGTTTACATTCTTATCGAAATAGCGACACACCTCCGTAGCGGCCTTATCAACTGCCGAGATAGAGCGCAGCAAGGGCACCTTATAATCGAGAGCCTCACCCGTATATGCAATAAAGACGGTGGGGATACAGAGCGTTGTATCAACAATGAATGCAGGTGATGTGGGGTCCCACGCCGAGTAACCGCGAGCCTCAAAGGTATTGCGAATACCGCCATTGGGGAAGGATGAAGCATCGGGTTCCTGCTGAGCCAGCACCTTACCTGAGAAAGACTCAATAACGAGTCCCTTACCATCGGGATCCGAGAATGAATCGTGCTTCTCAGCCGTACCACCGGTCAGCGGCTGAAACCAGTGCGTATAGTGGTCAGCACCATTATCCAGCGCCCACTGACGCATACCTGCCGCCACGCTATCGGCCAACTCCAGTGAGAGCGGAGTGCCATTGTCCATCGTGCTGAGCAGAGCCTCATACGTTGTCTTATCCAAATACTTGCGCATCACGGCGCGGCCAAAGACCTTACTGCCGAAATAATCCGACGGGCGGGCACTCGGAGCCTCAACCTCTACGGCATTGTGATTCAACGCCGCCTCAACCATCTTAAAACGTAACATATCTTTTTCTATTTATACACATCTAACCAATCGCGCGCACCGACTTTTTCAAAATGTAAATTTTATATTTCTTAAAAAATCAGCCACATTGCAAAAATAACTATTTTTCATTCAAACACACATTTTTACCACTATTTTTAACTCTACAGGCGTATTTTTTTCGCAATAAGGCAAGAAAAATCACTCAAACATTCGCACAACGCCGTTAATTTTACCACAATTTCGCAAAATCACCCATTTTGCAAAATCTACATTTTGTAGCTATTTAGAATAATTTTATTCTATTATTCTTATCAGAAACATATAATACCAGATACTTCATCAGTCAAAAGTCACTGATCAAACCTTCGCGCAACGTCAAATTAACGTTAATTTATCACAAGAAAGGTTCTTTTTTAATATAAAATATATTACCTTTGCGTGATTCGATTTACGAATCGCAATCAACGTAAACAAACATACAAACACATAACATACACTAAAATCTAAATTTTCGAACAATTATGGCTAATACCGAAAGAGAAAAGTTGTTCGCTGAATTCCCCGCGGTTTCGACCGAGCAGTGGGAAGCAGTCATTACAACAGACCTTAAAGGTGCTGATTACGAGCGCAAACTCGTATGGAAAACTGCCGAGGGATTTAACGTGCGCCCCTACTATCGCGCCGAGAATCTCGAGGGCATCGAATTCTTGGGTTCACAGGCCGGCGAGTTCCCCTATGTACGTGGTACTCACAACGGCAACGACTGGGCTATCCACCAGACAATCGCTGTAAAGTGCCCCAAGGCTGCTAACGAGGAGGCTTTGACTCTTCTGAACTCTGGCGTTAACTCGCTTGGCTTCTGCCTTTGCGCAATGGAGAACGTCACTGCAGAGGATATCGACACCCTTTTGGAGGGCATCTGCATCCCCGCAGTTGAGCTCACATTCAGCGGCAAGAACTTCGTTCCTACTGCCAACATGATCTTGGCAAAGGTTGAGTCTATGGGCTTGAACAAGGACGAGGTTAAGATGAACTTCATCTTCGACCCCATCGTAAAGGATCTTTCACAGAAGGGCATCTACTGCTGCGGCGACGCTGAGGGTACAGCATGCTATGAGGCTGTTGCTGAGTTCATCAGCAAGACAGCTGACTACAAGCGCATCCGCGTTGTAAACGTATCAGGTGCTATCTTCAGCAACGCTGGTTCTACTATCGTTGAGGAGTTGGCATTCTCACTCGCAGCTGGTCACGACTACCTCGTTAAGCTTACAGAGATGGGTCTTCCTATCGACCTGGTAGCTCGCAAGGTTCGTTTCGAGTTCGCTGTCACTTCAAACTACTTCATGGAGATTGCAAAGTTCCGTGCAGCTCGTATGTTGTGGGCTAACATCGTTAAGGGCTACAACCCCGAGAAGGAGTGCGCTTCAAAGATGTTCGCACACGCTGTAACTTCTACATGGAACCAGACTGTATATGATCCTTATGTAAATATGTTGCGTG